>JAGIAP010000256.1 GCA_017744805.1 Chitinophagaceae bacterium
CCGATAGTCTTGGCAAAAACATCCAGGTGCTTGCCTCTGACAGTTTCCTGGGCCGTAAGCCTTTCACTAAAGGTGAAGACCTCACCATCGACTTCCTTCAAAAGAAATTTGCCGCCGTTGGCCTGGAGCCAGGCAATGGCAATAGCTACCTGCAGGATGTACCCATGGTCAATATCACTACCACAGCGGCTCCTGATATGCTGGTGAAATCGCCCAAAGGCGACTTCAAACTGAAAGGACTGGACGATTATGTTATCTGGACCAACAAGACCGACAGTGTTTCCCTCGATAAATCCGAGCTCGTTTTTGCAGGATACGGAGTGGTGGCGCCTGAATATAACTGGAACGATTATGCGGGAATAGATGTAAAAGGAAAAGTAGTGCTGGTTCTGGTGAACGATCCCGGCTACAATAGCGGAGACTCTACGCTCTTCAAAGGAAAGACCATGACCTATTACGGTCGCTGGACGTACAAGTTCGAAGAAGCGGCCCGTCAGGGAGCCCGCGGCTGTTTGATCATCCATAATACCCAGGCTGCCAGCTATCCCTTAGCCGTAGTGCAGAACAACTGGAACGGCTCCCGCCTCCGCCTGGATCCACGCGGCAAGGATGAGAAACATGCCGATGTGATCGGATGGATCTCCGGACCCGCTGCCAACAAACTGCTCGTTGCCGCCGGTTACGATTCCACCTTACTGGCCAAGGCCGATCAACGCGGCTTCAAAGCTGTTCCCCTCAATGAACAATTGACCACCAGCATTTCCGTTCAGGCCGATTACAACAAATCACATAACGTTATCGGTAAGATCACTGGCTCCAAACGCCCCAACGAATACATCGTCTATACAGCCCACTGGGATCACCTGGGTGTTGGCAAGCCCGATGAAAAAGGAGATTCCATCTATAACGGCGCCATGGACAATGCCAGCGCTACCGCTGGTTTGATAGAGATCGCACGCGCTTTCAAGAGCCTGCCCACTCCTCCGGAACGCACTGTCATCCTGCTGGCCGTTACCGCCGAAGAGCAGGGCTTGCTGGGCTCGGAATATTATGCGCAGAATCCTATCTACCCGGTTGAACAAACTGTGGCCAATATCAATATGGACGTGCTGAACCCCTTCGGCAAAACTGCCGATATCATTGTAGTTGGCCGCGGACAAAGCGACCTGGAAGATTATCTCCAGGAAGCCGCTACAAAAGCAGGCCGTTATATTTCTTATGAAACACATCCTGAAGCGGGATACTATTATCGTTCAGACCATTTCAATTTTGCAAAAGTGGGTATCCCTTCCCTGTACACTGAGCGTGGTATCGATGTGGTAGGAAAAGGAAAAGAATACGGCGAACAACTGGAAAAAGAGTATAACGATAATCGCTACCATCGCCCGGGAGACCAGTATGACCCGGCCACCTGGACCATGGAAGGTGCGATAGAAGACCTGAAACTAATGTTCCAGGTTGGAAAAAGACTGGCCTTTGAAGAGAGAATGCCCGAGTGGAAAAAAGGTTCTGAATTCAAAGCGATCCGCGACAAACAGACCAGTAAATGATCATTCCGCCCTGTGCGGGCTTAAGATATAAGTTGTCAAAGAGGCTGCCCAAAATTGGACAGCCTCTTTGCATTCAGGGAAATCGATTATCGCCCGCCGATCTGCTCAACTGGTGATATAGATGTAGTAGTTATCCAGTGAAAGGCTTTCCTTCTTTGATCATTTCTTTTTTTATCCCTTCCACTACATCTGTGAGATAGATGGGCAATTTTCCATTTGCGCCTGACTCAGTACCCTCCCCGGGCGCCGATGCAAATGATCTTTTCGCCAGGTTGGCCGCCCTTTTTTCAACTGCCTTCAAACAAGCATAGTGAACGATATTGAGGATCGAGCCCCCGGAGAGCTCATATTTTTTTACCATATCAGGTATATTGATAGGCTCCGGCGCCACTGGCTGATCAATGCCTTTCATATATGCTGCACCGTTAGAGGATCCATTCAACTCCTCATGATTTGCCGCACCATTTGATTCGCTGCTTGCTTGTACACCAACAGGTTTTCTGAAGAAGGCCGCATTTCCCGGAAACGATTTGGCCCAGATAGCCGCCCGCTCTGCCGCTTCCGGGAAAGGAAATTTGAGGATCGAATTGAACCGCCGGATAAATGCATCATCGATATTGTTCTTCATATTGGTGGCCAGGATGATCAGCCCATTGTAATCCTCGATCCGTTGCAGGAGGTAGGATACTTCCTGGTTGGCGTATTTATCGTGCGCATCCCTTACATTGGTCCGTTTTCCAAAAAGCGAATCAGCCTCATCGAAAAAAAGGATCCACCCTTTATCCTCTGCCCTGGCAAAAAGCAGCTCCAGGTTCTTCTCCGTTTCGCCGATGTATTTGGACACTACCATGCTCAGGTCGATCTTATACACATCCTTTCCGGTGTATTTGCCCAAAAGGCCTGCAGTAAAGGTTTTGCCGGTACCGGGAGGGCCATAGAACAATGTCCTGTAACCTTTGCGCAGCCGGTTCTTCATGCCCCAGTCCTGCATCAGTTGATCATTATACTTTACCCAGTCCAGTAATTCATTGATCTGTTCTCTCAGTTCATCATTGATCACGAGGTCATCCCAACTGAGGTCGGTGCTGATCTTTTTGGCGGGAAAGCTCATACTGAAATGTGGTGGCACGGGTTTGCCGTACGTGAATGTATCGATATAGTCCTGGCTGATGATCAGCCTGCCACTCATGACTGGCTCGCCGGTAGGTAACTCTTCAATCCATAGCACTCTTTTTTTCCCGAACAGGTGATCCGACCAGAAAAGTTGTTGCAACTGTTGCTTACCTGCCCAGCTTTCATCGGCCAACAGAAAGAGGGCAGTTTCTCCGGTGGGCAGGAATCCACGGAAGTTCTTGCCCCTCACACCACCGATGCGTGGAAAATCCCCCGCGCCTTTCAAACAACTTTCGATGGCCATGTCGAAAAGATCAGGATGCAGATGTGGCGCCAATGCGATCAAAAGCAATACCGCCTCGGCCTTTGTGAGTTTATGTTGTGAAATGAAATTGGCCATCGAAGGGCTCCAGTACTGAAGATCCGGCACTACCGGTTCTTCAATCGCCTCCTGTGCAGGAAAATATTTTCCAAGCCGGAACCTGATCAGTTGATAGAGGTATTGAAACTCCGTTGGCATCTGGGTTCTTGTGTGGTCTGCTGACATGATATATGGAATACTGATGAATAATTGGGTTAATAGGCGGGGATCATGGCCCCTGAGCATCCCTGGTAGCAGAAGCCCTGCAGGTACCAGGGTTGGGCATCACAACTGTGAATACAATCCAGTTGGCGCTGCGCATCCTGATCCATATCATATTTCCTGGACTCCCAGAATGCGCCCCAGCCGGCATGCCAGATGCCGCCGGGATCATTGAAAATATGATCCCATGTACTGTCTTTAGAATCGTAGGAGTCAGGTGTTCCGCCACAACCAGCATAAGCATGACTTTTATCCACCAACATTCCTGCATGATCATAGAAACATTCATTCATCGGGTCTGTAGGACTGGGCTTCCTGTCTTCCAGGATGCCCCGAAAACCACAGTGGAAAACACTGGGGTTGCCATAATAAGGCTTCCAACCCGGCGGTACCGGGTCATTGGCATTGAGACGGGCAGGGCAGGAGGCCATCCGCTGTATCTGTTCTTCCTCTTCCGATTGTTGCACCACATGGGTGAGCTCATGCGCCAACAGGAATTTTCCTGCCGCTGTTTCCGGATTGAATTTGCCTGCATTGAAATAGATGTCTTTGCCATGAGTGAAGGCATGCGCACCCAGTTCTTTGTTCAGCGACGTGGCTTCTGAATCTGTATGGATGATCACATCACTCAGATCTGTACCAAACTGGTGGCTCATCTCAGCCAATAGTTTGCCTGACATCTGTTTTCCGGTTCCGGAAGATTGCTCCACGCGACTGCTCACACCTGAAGAGGCCGTTCCTCCGCCGCCATTGTTTGAAAGGGGCATCCTTTGAATGTCTTTATCATGCTTCATCCTCTGATCATTGGTATCGAATTTCTCTTCTTCCTTCGAGCTGGACAATCGCTGGATGCCGTTGATCTTTCTTCTTTTTATATCAGCTCCGGAAGAGCCACCCACAACGGAGCCTGCTACAGAGTCGGCCTCTTGTTCAAATTCATCACCGGGGTGATTCACGGCGAGTTTGGCCTGAAAGAAAGTATCTTCTTTCTTCATTTGTATGGCGCTATTTCCTTCCTGGAAAAAAGAAGGACCTGCGGCTGCCTGTTCTTTCTCTTGTGTTTTGGGATTCCGGTGACGATATGTTCTGCTGGAATAGGACATAACAACAGTTTTATAGTTTTTCAAGGAGCTCATTGGCCAATTGCTGGTAATCCTGCGCTCCGTTCGCATGTTTGTCGAAATTGAAAATGTCTTTGCCGCACTCCTGTGCTTTGGCGAGTTGGATATTGGTGCGGATCACGGTATTGAACACCTTGTTGCCATAATCCTGTTGCAGCTTTTCGCGCACCTGGTGATTCATCGTTTTCCGGTCGTCGAACCTGGTGAGTACGATGCCGAGAAGGTCCAGTTTTTTGTTCAGCTTCTTTTTGATGGTATCGAAATGATGCATAAAACTGTACACACCTTTCAGGGGAAGGAACTCACCCTGCAGTGGTAACAGCACATAATCACTGGCAGTAAGCGCATTGACGGTAAGCATGCCGATGGCATGAGGGCAATCGATAAAAATGAGGTCGTATTCTTTTTCTACCGGCTGCAGCAGCCAGTTGAAAACCTGCTCCCTTCCATATACGCTCACCAGTTCCAGTTCTGCACCGGCCAACTCCAGCGAGGCAGGAAGCACACTGAGCCCACTGTCTGTTTTGTGAATGGCCTGGCGAACATCACTGCCTTCGCCCGACATTTCTTTTTTCAATTCGGAATAAAGATTATGCACGGGTTCGTCAATAATGCCCAACGACTGTGAGAGGTTTGCCTGCGGATCGGCATCCACCAGCAAAACCTTCTTCCCTGAACGCTGCAAGGCAGCCGCCAGGTTGAGGCAAGTGGTGGTTTTACCAGAACCTCCTTTTTGAATTGCAACAGATATCACTGGCATAGCGGTTCGATAATTGATGATTAATGAAGCTATGCTACTATAAAAGCCTTACCAGTTACGGGTTACGGAGCTACTGAGGGTTTTGGGGACCTTTATTGGTATCGAAATCGGCAGAGGGTGTAATGCCGGCTTTTCTCAGGGCGGATGCGATGGATTCCTGAATGTCTTTCGTCAATTTTTCCTGCGATCTTTTCAATTCTTCCTGTTTTTCTTTGGGAAGGAATTGTTCTTCAAGTTTTTTGGCCCAGGTATCGGGGTCTTTCACGGCTTCGTCCAATTCTTTTTCATCGATAGCATTCCCGAGGCCGGGGAATAATTCGAATATCCTTTTGATCACGGTCTTTTGTTCTTCCGTGGATTTGGGATCACTTCCCTGAACTGACTGCATCAGGTTTTCCACTGCCTGTTGGCTCTGATGGAAGATATCCTTCATGGAGGATTCTGCGGAAGAAAATGCATCCAGCAAACTATTCTTCAGTTCGTCCATATTGTAGGTCTTGCCTGTGATCTGGCTGATCTGGTTGAGGTTGTTCCAGGCTTTTTTGGATTGCTCCACCGCATCTTTCCATTTCGCTTCCAGGAATTCCTGTGCTTTGTGGAAGGTGACGGCATAGGATGCCAGGAAATTCAGATCGGTAGAAACGGTATTACCATCAAAGTCTTTCAATGCGGTGGGCCCGGGTGGCAAAGCCAGGTCTGCCGGCACCAGGAAGAAGGATGCCGTGTTTGACACCTGCCAGAGAACGAGGTTACTGCTTGTCATACAGCTCTGGTTTTAAGTATTTTTTCAATGCGCCTTCAACGGCCCTATGCCAACTGATGGCTGTTTCTTCATAAGCCTTCCTGGCCATTTCATTCTTCATCATTTCTTCTGCAGCGATGCCCAGGAATTTCCGGCAGGCCAGGTCCCATTCATTGAGCAGGAAATTCGCATAGGGGTTGATCAGCTCCTGCAATGCTTCTTTTCCTTCCGGCTTTTGCGTATTCATGTACTGCCGGGCAACCATGATCATGTAGAGCTCCCATCCAATGAGCAGGCAGTAGAGATATTGCCATTGTTTTGGCTTCTCTTCTATCTGTTGGGCGTGCATCACGTTGATGAGCTGGTGCATCCAGGCTTTTGCTTCGGGCTCACTGGCTTCCACCACACCGAACATGGATACCGCTTCTTTATCCACCAAAAAGTCGAGGCCGGGCTCACCTACCTCCTCCAACATGAAATCCGCGATATTCTCGGCGTGCTCATGGAATTTTTCCATATGATCACTCAGCGCATCCATTTCAAAATCTTCAGCAGATTCAAACGGGCGATAAAAAATATGAATGGCCCACCAGGCAAATCCACACGCGAAATAATATTTGTACTCCTGTTCAGTCATGATAAGTCTTTCCTAAAATTACAGAGGTTTGAACACATAATACCGCTTTGGTTGCATTGCGTTGCGGAGGCCGCTTCCTTCAGTCTTCCTGCCCCTGTAGGGTGCAGTGAATTCAGTTTCCGGTAATATCCTTACACTGTATCTTCTTCCGTTGAACTCGATGGTAACTGGTCTTCCGCCTCTTGGCATCGGGCCGCCAGACCTGACCAGACCATCCAGGAATACCCTTCCTTTGGCCATATCGGAGCCTGTGAGGCCTATCTGCAATTCTCCGCCGGGTCGCAGCACGGTGGGGGCGCTTTCCAGTACGCCGGTAAGTAAACGTCTCATGGCCATTTCATCACCCGGCACTTCGGGGTTATTGTAAATGATCCTGTCGAAGGAGTTGGCCGGATACCGGTCGCCCAGGGCCATCGCATCTACTCCATGTTCGATGGAAAGGGAAGGTCCCTCATCGAGTGGTACCCTGCCTGCCTGGGGCGGATTGTCGATACCATATTTGGCATTGATGGCTTCCATTTCAGCCCGGCTCTGGTAGCCGGTAGCTGTGATATCATGACCACCCGGGTTGGGCGCTTCCGTTGTACCGGCCAGTTTCTGCCTCAGGGCATTGGTATACTCGAAGGTGCCTTCGCCAACTATCAGGCTTCTGTTACGGACATTGCCCAGCACCCGGTTCTCGATATCGGTTACGCTTCTCAGGTAGTCGTCATAGATCTCCTGTCTTGTTCTGCCATTAATGATGTCTCCGCGGTTTGCTTCGGTAGGAGTATCCAGGATGGCATCTCCATGGCGCTCGATCAGGTCTGTTTTCAATCTATCGAATTCGCCCATCAGGTTGCTGAACTCCGATTCATCCATTTCGATCTGACCTCGCCTGAACATTTCTTCGTAACGGCGCTTGAGCAGATCGCAACTGGAACAACCTTCCGGATCGAGATTCTCATTGATACGCTCTTTGTGGCCATTGGGAAGATCGCGTTGTGCGGCGATGCCTTCTTCCAGATCGTTCGGTTTAACGATGCCCTCTGATTCTTCCGCCGGGCGGGTAGTGGGCTCATCAGGGCGGGTGCCGGTAGATTCTTCGGCAGGACGGGTAGTGGTTTCATCCGCAGGCCTGGTAGTAGCTCCTTCTTCAGTGGGACGGGCCGAACTGGTTTCATCCATGGGCCTGGGCGTGCTAGTCTCTTCTGTAGGCCTTGGGGTGCTTCCTGTTTCTTCAGTGGGCCTTGTGCTGGTTGAAGCGTCTGCTGCCGCTGCTTCATCGCCGGTGCGTCCCGCAGAAGTACCCGGTTCTTCGCTTGTGCCTGACTGTGGTCTTCTCGGAGCCATGGCCTCGCGTGCCACCGCCATTGCCCGGCTGCTCCATTCTGCGCTGGGCCCACCAAACCTGGCGCCCAGTCCACCGCCCATTCTTTCCCCAAAGCCCATAGACCCTTTCTGGATCCCTTCGATGCCCATGGCCAGGCGCTGCATCCTGGTAGCCGCCCTGCCACCTTCGAGCGCGGCTTCTCCTGAGCGGGCCATCCGGCCAATACCAATAAAGGACACCTGCACCACCGCCCCGATCAGTGCTCCCTGCAATACGCCTTCCAGGGTGATGGGATTACCATTGGCCAGATCACCAAGCATACCGCCAATGGTATCGAATGCCATATTCACGCCGAACTCTGCCACCATTTGCCATCCACTGGAAATTCCTACAGTGGCGAGTCGACCCACCAACATTTGTCCGAGCTGTCCACCCAATCCTCCCAGCGCTCCACCGATGGCACCCGCTATCACAGCCTGCTTCCAGCCCCTGGTGGCACGATCCCATGAGAACGGGCCATTGCCGATCATATCGATCAGGTTATTGCCCACCTGGATAGTGAGGCCGGACAGTGCGCCCACGATGGCACCACCAACGATGGCGCCCACCCAGGTGCCGATAGTTCCTGCCAGCGCAACGCCTGCGCCCAGGGCACCTGCCATGGAAGTGGCCAATGCACCTACGGCAC
>JAGIAP010000257.1 GCA_017744805.1 Chitinophagaceae bacterium
GGCCTCTATAGTGCGGCCGATGTACTGCAATTCGCGCTCGAAAAGAAACTGGTATTAGCACCCCGCGACAAGGACATGATCGTGATGCTCCACGAACTGGAATACCTTCTTCATGGGCAGCGGCATCAAACACGTAGCTGTTTGCTCGTTCATGGCGAGGATCAGCTCCGCACTGCGATGGCCAAAACTGTCGGCCTTCCTCTTGGCATCGCCGCCAAACTGATCTTACTCCGCGAGATCCGCCTCATCGGCCTTCACCTCCCGATCCTTCCGGCCATCTACGATCCGGTACTCAAGGAGCTGAATACCCACGGCATCATTTTTCATGAAGAAGAAACTATTCTCTAACACTCCATCCTGCATTCCACCCAAACACATTAACATACTATTCATCCAGGAGCTGCTGCCTGCCATTCCTTCCACTGTCGCACCTTCCCCATCCCTCACCCTCCCGATTATTCCGCGGAGGATTACCTTCAATTGCTACACCTCCCGGGTGCCATCGTTTGAGGGTCAGGCAAAGAAGGCCTTGAAAACATAAGCGAAAAAGCCTGGCCTGGCACTACGCCTCATCTCTCCCTTCAAAAGTTGAAAAAATATTCTCCCGCGGTGGTTTGTTTTCCAGCCTGCTTTGCCTAACCCTCAAACAAAGCAACGCAATGATATATCCCAGGGTAATCCTATCCCCCGCGCAATAATCGCTTCAACTCCTCCACTCCTTGTGTTGCCGGCATCTCGATCGGTATCAGGCTCCCCACTCCTTCCACCACCGGTATTTTCCTATCGATGATATATTTCGGCACCCTCAATCCTACAAAATCCACCAGGCCAGCAGCGGGGTAAACCACCAGGCTTGTTCCAACCACCACAAATATATCAGCGGACCTCACTAACGGTACTGCCTCTGCGATCATGGGAACTTGTTCTTCGAACCATACGATATGCGGACGAAGTTGTTGTCCGTCCTCTGCAAGATCGCCTGGTTTGATATCCCCGGTGATGGGATAGACCAGTGATTCATCTTCCACGCTACGCATTTTGAATATTTCGCCGTGGAGGTGCATTACGTTCTTAGATCCGGCACGCTCGTGCAGGTCATCGATATTTTGGGTGATGATATGAACGTCAAAATCTTGCTGCAGATCGGCGAGGCCAAAATGTGCGGCGTTGGGTTGGGCTTCCAGTGCTGCTTTTCTACGCATATTGTAAAACTCCAGCACCATGGCGGGGTTCCTGCGGAAGGCACCGGGGGTGGCCACATCACGAACATTGTATCCTTCCCAGAGGCCATCGCTATCCCTGAATGTCTGAATACCGCTTTCGGCGCTAACACCAGCGCCTGTCAAAACCACGAGTTTTTGTTTTGCCATGGAGGTTGTTTTATCTGACTGTAAGGTACAAAAAACAGGTGGGCTTTAGAAGGCGAAAGCGTAGTTTTTTACCTAACAAGAAGGTGTAGCTGATACAATGAAACCACCTGCTGTAGCGGGTTTCAAGCGATCGGCATAAGCATCATTTCTGCGATTCTGTAACCGGGGCGGCTGCCACTTTCGCCCTGTTATTCCTGGTGATCTTTCTTACAAAATAGATCAGTACCACGGCGCCAAGGATCATCGGCCAGAGTGTGATCAATACCAGCAGCAGTTCGCCGAGCCACTTGAACCCTACTTCGAATGCATTCAGTACCCGATCACCAAACGAAGGTTCCTTTTCTTTTTCTTTAACCAGGTCTGCATTCAGTATCTGGAAATAGGTCAGTTCGATAGTACTGTAAGCGGCAGCATGATTCAGGTACCCTATCCTTCCGGAGGCGGCTTCCATTTCTTCCTGTATGGCATCCACTTCTTTCTGTACCTGGAACACTTCGTCCATATTCTTAGCCTGCTTCATCAGCTCCAGGTAACGCAAACGCGCCTGGCGCCTGGCTTCCAGCCGGGAACGGACATCCACCACTTCGCCGGTGACATCTTTGGAGGTGATATTTTTGGTCAGGATCCTTTCTGCATTGGTGGAGAGATCGCCGACGGTGGGCTCGAACAATTCCACGGGGATACGGATCACAACACGGGATTGTAATTTGAAATCGGTGCTCTGCAGGTTCTCTTCGGCAATATAACCTCCATACTTACCCGCAATGGCGCTGACCTGGTTGCTGAAGGATTTGAAGTCTTTCACTTCCAGTTCCAGGTTGGCGTTCTTGATGATCTTTTTATTCCATTCTATTTTGGGAGGGACTGCGGGGATATTGTTACCAGGCTTTTGTTCCTGTTTTTCCTGGTCGGGCGATCCGGGTGATCCTGCGTAACTGGCGATGGAGTCCGTCATGGGTGCCTCGGGCGGCGTCGCCTGTTCAGCGATGGCGTTTGCTGGTTCTTTGGAGGCAAAGTTTGAGCAAGAAGAGGCCAGTACCAGCGCGAACGCCGATACAATAAGAAAGGTTTTCATACTGCAATTTTTAAGGTAGTGTAATTGAGATGCCTGTGTAAGTGTTTTACACAAATTGATACCCACCATCTGCAGCATGTAACCCGGCGGCCTTGTTAAAACGTATTTAACCCTTATCGTTGGCCATATGGAGGACTTGCTTCCATTCGGCAGGGGTAACGGGTGTTACGGAGAGACGGCTCAGCTTGAGAAGCGCCATGGAGGCTAGTTTGGGCTCGGCCTTGATCTGTTTGAGTGTAACGGGTTGCTGTAATCGCTTTACCGGTTCCAGGTCAACCACTACCCAGGCATCCTCATTGGTGGTGGGATCCTGGTAAGATTCTTTGATCACGCGCGCAATGCCTACGATCTCCAGGCCTTCATTGCTATGGTAGAAGAAAACTTCGTCGCCCTTCTTCATATCCCTGAGAAAATTGCGGGCGGCATAATTGCGTACCCCGTCCCAGAAGGTCTTTTTATCCTTTACGAACTGATCCCAGGAATATTTGAATGGTTCGGATTTCACCAGCCAGTAAGCCATAATAATCTGATTGCGGTAATATGAATAGTGTGAGCAGCAAATGTAGGGGGAAAAATTTTTATCCGACAAAAATCCAGGGATGGGTCGCTATGCGTAAGTAATTCAGTTATCGTCCACGGAACATCCCCAAACGACCCTTTATTTCAGATCCCAACAATCAATCCCTCAACCAAAGATATTTCAGGTTCAATTTTTTAGAACACTTGATCGATCATGTGGTGTTACCCAGGAGCTTAAAAAGGCTCACTGTCGAAGACCGGCATTTACCGGTCTTCCTTTTTGATTGCGGTTAAGCGGACCAGTTAGAGTGGCGCCGCCGCTCGTGTGCCCGCGATTGGCCAATATGCAGTTCGCCTCCGGCGAACCAACCAGGTGTAGCACCTGATGGGTAAACTCATTACTTCTTATCGAGATTGAAGAGGCTGTCCACAAACTCGTGTTTGTCGAACACCAACAGGTCTTCCATCTTCTCACCTACTCCGATGAACTTCACAGGGATCTTGAACTGATTGGCGATGGCCAGTACTACGCCTCCTTTGGCGGTGCCGTCCAGCTTGGTAATGGCGAGGGCGGACACGTCCGTAGCGGCAGTGAAATGTTTGGCCTGTTCCAGTGCGTTCTGTCCGGTAGAGCCGTCCAGCACCAGCAGTACTTCATGTGGCGCTTCGGGAATATGTTTCTGGATCACGCGTTTGATCTTGCTGAGCTCATCCATGAGGTGGGCCTTGTTGTGAAGGCGGCCAGCCGTATCGATGATCACCACATCGGAGCCTTTGGCCACACCGCTTTGTACGGTATCGAAGGCAACGGAGGCGGGGTCTGAGCCCATGGCCTGTTTCACGATGGGCACTCCCACGCGTTCACTCCAGATGGTGAGCTGGTCAACCGCGGCGGCGCGGAAAGTATCGGCAGCTCCCAGGAGCACGCTCTTTCCGGCTTTCTTGAAATTGTACGCCAGCTTGCCGATGGTGGTGGTCTTGCCAACGCCATTCACCCCTACTACCAGGATCACGTAAGGTTTTGCGGGCATGGGGGAATCGAAGGTGTAGGAAGAGGCCTCATCGGCATCCACCAGTACGGCTTCGATCTCCTGCTGCAGCAGGCCGTTCAGTTCATTGGTGCTAAGGTATTTGTCTTTGGCAACGCGTTTTTCGATACGTTCGATGATCTGGACGGTGGTATCGATGCCTACATCTGCGCTCACGAGCGCTTCTTCGAGGTTATCGAGCACTTCATCATCTACCGTGCTTTTGCCGGCAATGGCCTTGGTGATCTTGGAAAGAAATCCTTCCTTGGTCTTTTGCAATCCCTGGTCGAGTGATTCCTTTTCTTTCTTACCGAATAATTTTCCGAAAAATCCCATAGTCAGAATTTGTGCAAATATAAAATACAAAAAGCCGTCCTCGCCGGAGAACAGCTTTTAATATTGTACTTACTATCCACTATTTTTTAGCCATGAAATCCTTGATCTTCTCCTTGTGAACGATAGCCTCTTTGAAAGTATAGGCACCGGTCTTAGGACTGCGAACAGCACGGATCACTTTGGTATAGTTCTTCGCTTCAGCCGAAGCTTTCGCATCTTTTACCTTCGAGTTTTTAGAAGCTGCTTTTGCCATGATTATTTAGTTGAAGGATTATTTAATCTCTTTGTGAACCGTAACCTTCTTCAGGATCGGGTTGAACTTCTTGAGCTCAAGACGCTCAGGATTGTTCTTTTTGTTTTTCTTAGTGATATACCGGCTGGTTCCGGGCTGACCGCTGGTCTTGTGCTCGGTACATTCCAGAATCACCTGTACCCTGTTACCTTTCTTTGCCATATATGAACATTGAAAATTTGACTAATTAATTAGATCTTCTCTCCTCTCGCTCTCAGTTCTTTCACCACGCTCATCAAACCATTCTTGTTGATGGTGCGGATAGCCTCAGTAGAGAGCTTCAATGTGATCCATTTTTCTTCTTCGGCGAGGTAATAGCGTTTCACTTGCAGGTTTGGTAAGAACCGGCGTTTAGACTTAATATTTGAGTGTGATACACGGTTTCCGGTTACCGGAACTTTACCTGTCACCTGACATACTCTTGCCATGACTTTTAAAAATTTTGGGACGGCAAAGGTCGGTAAATGCATGTAATTATCAAAAAGAAAATGATGATTTTTCAAATAAAGATTATCAACATTGTGGATAAACCTTTCTTTTCAACCACCTAACTCCCAATGCCAAAGGCGCAAATATACTATAAAATACCGCAATGGCAATGTACATTTACAATAATTCCCCTATCTCACCACCCCTTCCTCCTACACTTCACTCAAAACAACCGGTTATGATGATAACCAGAACCTTATGCATTTGTTTCCTCATGCCCTGCATGGCCCGTGCTCAATCAACGGACAGCCTGCCCTCACCCTGGAGCTGGCATTTCCAAAGTACCGTTATCGCCCAGAAACATTCCGGTTTCCGAAGCCCCTACAAAGGGAATAATAGTCTCGCCGACACCGTAGAGCCCATCGCTACCAGCCTATCCGCCACCCTCTTCATCGGTAGGCGCTTATGGAAGGGCGCCAGCCTTTATGTAAATCCTGAGATAACCGGCGGTAAAGGATTGAGTTTCACCACAGGAGTAGCAGGCGCATTGAATGGCGAAACCTACCGTGTAGGCCATGTGGAGCCACAGGTGTATATCGCAAGAGCTTACCTGGAACAGCAGATCCCGTTGGACAATTCCAGCTATGAACAAATGGAAGATGATATCAACCAAATGTCCGGTTACCTGCCCTCGCATCGCATTACCATCAGTGTAGGAAAGTTCTCTTTGAGCGATTTCTTCGATGACAACAGTTACGCCAAAGACCCACGCACGCAGTTCTTCAACTGGAGCATCTGGGCCAATGGCGCCTGGGACTATCCCGCCAATACCCGGGGTTACACCTACGGTCTCGTGGCCGGCTGGTACAAGCCCGGTTGGGCAGTACGCCTCTCCTCCGTAGCCGTTCCCCGTATCGCGAATAATAGCAGCCTCGAATACCGCTTTTCCAGGGCTTTTTCGGAAACCCTGGAACTGGAGCGCAATTATTCCATCCGCAAAAAACCTGGAGCTATCCGCCTGGTGCTTAGCAGGACCGCCTCCCGGGCCCCCTCATACGAAGACGGATTGAAGGCATTATCCAACGGCTCTTCCTATATTCCGGCAGTGATAGCCGGGGATACTGTCAATGATCAGTTTGGCGGCCGCAAATTTTCCGTCGGGCTGAATCTTGAACAAAGTCTCTCCCCAGCCACCGGGGTCTTCGCCCGTATTGGCTGGAACGATGGCCAATACGCTTCCTGGGCTTTCACCGAGATCGATCGCACCGTATCTGTCGGGATGCTCATCGATGGCCGGAGCTGGAAGCGACCGGACGACAGTTGGGGAATCGCCGTTTCCATCAACGGCCTTTCGAAAGCTCATCGCCAATACCTGGCAGCCGGTGGGTACGGTTTTATTATCGGGGATGGAGCCCTGAACTACGGTCATGAAGCCATTGTGGAGACCTTTTACAATACCGCGCTGAACGGATTTTGTCACCTGAGCTTCGATTACCAGTTTGTTCAACATCCGGCTTTCAATAAGGACCGGGGACCGGTACATGTGTTCGCCCTCCGGGTCCATATTTCGTGGTAGTGAAATGATCCTGAACGAAATAAATAATAATTACTTAATTTAAAGTTGATTTCAGGCGACTCAACTTTGACTAAAACCGCCTGACCCAATGCAGTACATGAAACGTAAGACCATTGCAAGAGATATCAGTTGGCTGAGCTTCAATGCCCGTGTGCTCCAGGAAGCGGCTGACCCCTCTGTGCCTCTCCGGGAGAGGATCAAATTCCTTGGTATTTTCTCCAACAATATGGATGAGTTCTTCCGTGTAAGGGTGGCCACACTCAAAAGAATGAGTGAATTCGGTCGCAAGCTGAAGAATATACACCTGGAACAGGCGCCCGGAAAGATCCTGGATGAGATCCAGCAGATCGTATTGGAACAGCAATCCTCCTTCAACACTATCTGGGAAAGCATCAGACGTGAACTGGAAAAGGAGAAGATCTACCTCGTGAACGAAAAACAACTCAATAAGGAGCAACAGAAATTTGTACAGACCTACTTTGAAGAAGAGGTCCGTTCCAATATCATCCCCATCATGGTGGAAAACCTGCCACAACTGCCCTACCTGCGGGAAAAATCGTTGTACCTGGGAGTGGTGCTGAGCCGCCGGGACCAGAGCCTTCGCCGAAAGTATTCCCTTATAGAAGTGCCGTCAAAATCAGTGGGACGCTTCTGCAAACTGCCTTCTCCAGATGGCGAACAACATATCATTTTACTGGAAGATGTGATCCGTGCCAACCTCAAAAGCATCTTCTCTTATTTCGGATACGACCGCTTTGGCTCCTGGGTATTCAAGATCACCAAGGATGCCGAGATAGACCTGGACAATGACGTGAGCACCACCATGATCCAAAAGATCGAGAAAGGCCTCCGCAACCGCCGCAAAGGCAAACCCGTTCGCTTCGTATACGATAAGGAAATGGACGATGGGCTGCTGGATTTCCTCATCCGTAAGCTCAATCTGAGTCGCAAGGAAAGCATGATCCCCGGCGGTCGCATCCATAATTTCCGCCACTTCATGGACTTTCCGGATGTATTCCAGAAAAAAGGACAAAGGAAGAAGCCATTCCAGCACCAACTGCTGAAAAATACCATGCGGGTAACCGATGTGATCCTGGAAAAGGATATCATGCTCAATTTCCCCTATCACTCTTTCAACCCCATCATTGACCTGCTTCGCGAAGCCGCCATCGATCCGGAAGTGACGGCCATCAAGATCACGGCCTACCGCCTGGCTTCCAGTTCCAAGATCATCAATGCCCTTATCAATGCCGTCCGGAACGGCAAACAGGTAACGGTGATGCTGGAATTGCGGGCCCGCTTTGATGAAGAAGCCAACCTGGAATGGAAAGAAAGACTGGAAGAGGAAGGCGTAAAAGTGCTGATCGGCGTTCCTAACATGAAAGTGCACGCGAAGATCTGTCTCATCAAGAAACGCCAGCACAATCATACCATCCACTACGGCTTCGTGAGCACAGGCAACCTCAATGAACGGACCTCCCAGGTGTATGGCGACCACTGCCTGCTCACCTCGGACCGCTTCATCATGGCCGATGTGAACCGCATCTTCAATTACCTGGAGAACCCGAAGGAGGGCGATAAATTCCTCAAGGCCTGCAAAACCCTGATCCCATGCCCTACCAGCCTGCGCAGGGAATTGGTCAAACTCATCAATAAGGAGATCAAGAATGCCCGCGCCAAAAAGCCGGCATCCATTACCCTCAAGATGAACTCCCTCTCGGATGAGGACCTGATCCTGAAATTGTATGATGCCGCCATGGCCGGTGTGGTGGTCCGCCTCATTATCCGCGGTATCTTCTGTATGTATTCAGAGAACAAGAAATTCAAGGTTCCTGTAAAGGCCATCAGCATCGTGGATGAATACCTGGAGCATGCC
>JAGIAP010000258.1 GCA_017744805.1 Chitinophagaceae bacterium
GCACTCAATACAGTAACAGCACTGGTGAGTTTTATTTTCCGGGTGCGGGCTGCGGCAGCAGCCAGGATCACTACCGGCGCTTCATCCAGGAATTCCTTCCGGTGATGTTCTCCCAGGCCGAATACATGTAAACCTGCCTGATCGGCAAATTCAATTTTAGCAAGCAAGGCTTCCATCGCCTGCAGATTTTCCTGCGCATTCAAGGGCCCATCGTAGGCTCCTGTAGCAATAAAGCTGTCTATACCTATTTCCATATTTCTGTTTTTTAGTAATGAATATATGGCCACAAATCTGGTCTATTCTAATCAGACAAAAGATGATGTATACTAATAAAATCCGTTGACATACATCAACGGGTTTTCATATTGTTTGTCATCGTTTACCGCCTTTCGGTCATAGCATCTTTGTGGAAGAGTTTAAACAATAATGCTTGATCTAAAAAAACAAACAATGAAAAAAATAATCACTCTTATGATCGCGACATTTTATATGGTCGCTTTACTAGCCCAGGCTGAAAAACCATCTATTGGGGCGGAAATGATCGTCTTTAATGCCCGGATCACTACTCAAAACCTTTCGCAACCAGCAGCATCTGCTGTAGCAATAAAAAATGGAAGAATTTATGCTGTAGGTTCCGATGCTGAGATCCTGGCCCTGAAGGGTAACAGCACAAAGATAATAGATGCAGATGGCAGGCGCCTGATACCCGGCCTCAACGACTCGCATATTCATATTCTGAACGAAGCAAACTACAATTACAATATAAGGTGGGATGGTGTCCCTACGTTGAAACGTGCCCTGGAAATGCTGAGTGAGCAGGCAAAAAGAACTCCGGAAGGGCAATGGGTAAAAGCTATCGGTGGCTGGTCACCATACCAGTTCAAAGAAAACAGGTTGCCTACCATGGAAGAGCTTAATAAAGCTGTACCCAACAGGGCACTCATTGTTCAATATACCTACAACACAGCGCTTTTGAATGAGATGGCGATGAAAGAAATGGGTGTCGGCACGTCAAAATTCCCCATGCTGCCCGGAACAATATTTGAAAAAGACAAACAGGGACGTTATACCGGGATAATGCATGCCTATACGTTCACCTTCGCCACCATGGAAACACTGGTGCCTTATCCTTCCTTTGAAGAACAGGTCAATTCGATCATATATGTCGTCAATGATCTGAACAGCTTCGGGATCACTACCGCTATTGAAGGTGGCGGCAGAAGCTACCCGGAATCTCACGCGCCCCTTCGGGCACTGATCAAAGACAACCGTTTGAACATCCGTTATCCTTTCCTGGATGTGCAATTCAGGGATGATGCAGTGCCACGGGTACTGATAGACGCGGAAATCGATGCGATCACAAGAATAGCCCCCATCAGTCCCGGAGAAAATTTACATCCGACCATGGCACATGGCTATGAATATACAGGTACGGGAGAATTGTTGAAAATGGAGTTGCATGACCATGAAAATTTTGACAGGCCGGCAGTTATCATCAACCAGGACTCAATCCGCCATTTTACCGAAGAATATATTAGAAAGCTGGTAATAAAACGTATTCCATTCCGGATGCACATCAGCTACAACGAGAACATAACGCCATTCCTGGATGCGTTGGAAAATGTAAACCGGCAAACACCTTTGGATGGTCTGCGCTGGGCCATAGAACATGCCGAGACCATCAGCCCGGAAAACATTGAAAGGGTTAAAAAGCTAGGAGGTGGCATTGCCCTGGATGATAAAATGGCGCTGCATGGGGATGGCTTCATCAAAACATATAGCAGGGAAAAGGCTTTGGAAACTCCACGCTTAAGATATCTTTTCGATAGCGGTATTCCTCTGGCCATGACGACGGACGGATTCAGGGCCTCTTCCTATAATCCCTGGACTGGTATTGCCTGGACTGTTACCGGTAAATCCGTATCAGGCTCCGAAATACTGGCTACAAACAATCGCCTGACAAGGCAGGAAGCATTGAAGCTCTATACTCTTGGTGCTGCCTGGTTTGAGTACAACGAGAAAGAGAAAGGCAAAATAGCGCCAGGTAACCTCGCCGACTTTGCATTGCTTAGTGCTGACTATTTTACCATACCGGAGAATGAAATAAAAAATATCACTTCTGTACTGACGGTGGTGGATGGAAGGGTTGTATTTGGCACTGGCAAGTACAGTAGCCTGGCTCCCAAACTTCCGGAAGTAATTCCTGCATGGGCACCCAGAAAATATTTTGGTGGGCACTACAGTGCCGAGTAATCAATTCCATCACCCTTCATCTAATAATCATGAAAAAAGTATTCTTATTGCCATTTCGGTGATATGACCCGACTGGTGCAGGTATTGGCATGAAGGTCAGGATCAGCCTGAACCTGGAATTCATACAGGGAAAATGATGCAATTACCCAGATCCGGTGACAAATGTCAACGTTTTTATTTGCTCTTTATCATCGTTTCGGGGCCTGCTCACATAGCATCTTTGTATTGTCAATCTGAATAACAAATAACTAAAAAGAATAGTATGAAAAGAAAAGTAATTGCCACCAAACAAGGCCACAGGGCCGATGTGGGCGAATATAAAATTTACCGGGTGCTCCCTAATCATGAGGTCCGGGCTGTAGGTCCATTCGTTTTCCTGGATTATGTACCTGCTGTATTACACGCTGCAGATGAGCCCCGCAAGGTAGCGAATGGCCAGGGGGCGCATCCACACAGGGGTATTGCCACACTCACTTATGTTTTGAATGGAGAAGCCGATCATTTCGACAGCAACGGTCACCATGCAAAAGTGTACTCCGGTGGAGCCCAATGGATGAAAGCAGGTAGCGGCATCATTCATGACGAATCCATGAACCCTGATCCCAATACAGGTGATGGCCTTACACACGGCTTTCAGTTTTGGGTAAACTTACCCGCCAGGAACAAAGCCGAAGATCCTGATTATCGCCCGGTGCAGGCAAACGAATTGCCTAAGATCCCATTACCAGATAATACCGGTTGGTTAAAAGTAGTGGCGGGAGAATATGAGCAACAAACATCCCCCATCCCTGCTTACTCAGAACAACTGATCTATCATATTCAGTTGCTGCCAGGGAAAACATTTTCATTACATACAAAGGGCAACCTGGAATATGCGCTGTTCCTTCCTAACGCCAGTGCAGTAATTAATGGACAGGGATATGATGAGCAGGATCTGCTGTTATTCGAAACCGGGGAAGGAATTATCGAAATGAGCAACCCAGCAAACACTCCCATTGAGATCATTGTATTTGGCGGCGAACCATATACCGAACCCGTCTTTGCCCAGGGACCGTTTGTCATGAACACACAAAAAGAAATCGCCATGGCCTATGATGAATATTTCAAAGGCAAATATGGCAAGATCAATTATGAACAACAGGCAATCTAAACTCAAATAAAATAATCATCTTAAAAACAACATTATGCAAACGCAAGAATTATTGACCAGAACGAAGTGGAATATCGATCCTATGCACAGCCAGATCGGCTTCAAGGTAAAACATCTCATGTTCACCAATGTAAGGGGTCGCTTCAATGAATTTGAAGCCAGCATCTATACCACCGGCTATGATTTCCTTACAGCAGAGATCGACTTCTGGCTCAACCCTGCCTCCATTTCCACAAACGACAGCAAGCGCGATGATCACCTGAAAAGTGCAGATTTCTTTGATGTAGAGAATTACAAAGAGATCAGTTTCAGGGGCAACACTTATGAGAAGGTTGACAAAGGTGGCGACTATCTTCTTTATGGCGACCTCACCATAAAAGGCATTACCAAACAGATCAAGTTGTATGTAGAATTCAATGGTATCGTGAAAGACCCATGGGGCAATGAAAAAGCAGTATTCAATATCGAAGGGAAGATCAACCGCAAAGAATGGGGACTGAACTGGAATGCGGCGCTGGAAGCCGGAGGTCTGCTGGTAGGTGAGGATGTGTTGATCGATATCGAAGTGCAACTGGCCAAAGACATTGAAGGATAACAAATAGATCAACCCTATGAAAAATATCGCAGCAATGGGGTAGCCCACCGGTTCACTCATACCATCTATATCTGTAAAACAATAGCCGCCCTGGCAGGGGCAGCTATTTGTTTTCTATTGATTACTGGTACGGAGACTACTATCCTTTGTTATCTAATTTCTGTTTTATCTTTTTACGTGTATCTGCAACCGACTTTATCGTATCCTGGTTGGTGAGTTCAGGCATCAGGGTGTCAATCCATTTGAGCGCGTAAGGAAGTGCTGTTTTGTTGGTGGAATACCAAAGGATCTGTTCTGCCATCATCTTCAGGTACATTTCCCTTTGTTTCCCTTTGAGGATATTGAAGCTAATGGCATTGTCGATGGCTTTTGCCATATTCTCCCAGTTCGTGAATTTGTATTCAGCCGGTGTGAGGTAGGCCAGCCATTCGGAGGCTTTCGGATAATCGGTCTTACGCAGGTAGTTCAGCATCTTGTAAAAAGCGGAATCCTTTGCCGGTGGCTTATGGCCATAGATGTAGAAGCTGGCCTTCGCAGAAAAATGGCGGTCGATCTTATTCTCCACTATCCCTTTTCCGAAAAGTTTGTAGAACTCTTCCCTGTTGTCGAAAACATATAACATTTCACGGCTTACTGGATCATCATTGTATTTCACGAACAGCTCCCAGTAAGGCTTTTCTTTCAGTTGTTCCAGCGGACCTGCCAGTACCGATTTGATGAGATTATTCATTTTATCGGTGTATTTCGCGATCCTCAGCGTTTCGAGGTAGGCCAGCAGGAATTCAGGTTCGCGGTCGCCTTTCGCATATCGCTTTTCCTGAGCAGACAAATTATTCACCGGATCGAGCCCCTGGCGGAAACGTTTCAGCAATTCATCGCCATCGCATTTGCCTACCATGCGGTGTAAAAGATTTCCCTGCTGATCGAGAATGAGCAATACCGGCTCACTATCCACACCATACAGATCGCTGAGCCGTTTTTTTTCAGCGCCTACATTGTAGTCGACACTCACAAAACGTTCGTTGATGAAGTCTGCAACACTATCAACCGTGAATATCATTTTTTTAAGATACATACAGGGCGTGCAGGTGAGTGATCCGAAGTCGAGGAAGATCAGTTTGTTCTCCTGCTTCGCCATGGAAAGCACTTCTTTGAATGGAAGATTTTCTTTGAGGTTGACTTTACGGTTCTGAGCCTGTGCAGGATAAAGGATGATCAGCAGCACGAATATTTGAAAAAACTGTTTCATAGCTAAATAGAATTAATAGATATTTTCTTTGAATCGAAGTCCATCGATGCAGAAGTATGCAGGAGTGTTCACTACATCGTTGGTTTTGTCTGATGAATCGAAATAAAAAGTGAGGCTGGTAACGGCGCCCAGGCTTTCCAGCGAAACGGGCATCCAGTCGCCTACTGTGAAATTCCTTTTGGAATCATCGGACCAGCGGTCGGCCAGCAGGAAGCTCACTTCCCCGGTCAGTTTACTGCCGTTCATTCCTTTGATGATCACTTTCACATAATCTTTTTTGATGGTGCTCAGCGTTCGCACACCTGTGGCCCATGTCTTCACCGGCTTTCCGGCCTGTGTAGTACCGAGGCCGTACATCATGGTCTGCCAGAGAAAGGTGGTGGGAGCCAGCAGGAATTTCTCCACAGTAAGTGGCTTATCGAAACTAATGGTAGCATCGTCCCCGGAAGGATGTACTACCAGGAAATTCCCACCGGCATGCGGCATGGATCCCGAGTACACACTGAACATGGTGGAATCGAGCGAGGAAGCGAGCGCCACAAAATTCCTGTGGTTGCGGTTGGAGAGCGCGAAGCCCGTCCAGTCGGAGCCATTCTTTACCGTTTTGAAAGTAGCCGGTCCTGTCTTTATCGGCTGGTCAGGTATCTTATGAGAGAAACGATCCAGCGGCAGGTCTTCAAACAACATATCCGTTGGATAGAAGAACGGACCGGTATTCGCATTCTCATTGCGCTTGCTGCAGGCAGTGAGCAGCAGCAGCAAGATGTATAACAGAAATATTTCATTGCGCATAATTCAGTTTTTAGCATTAGTAAACCAGCGACTCGTATCCTGGGTTTTGGTCCACTTTGGAATTGTATTTCATTTCGGATGTAGGTAAAGGATAGATGAACTTGTTCTGTTCCAACTGCAGGTTATTCCTGAAAGTATAGATAAAGGGTTGGCCGGTATTTACATCGATGAAACGGAGGGAAGCCATCCAGTCGGCTTCATTTTCGATATGGATCTCCGTAAACAATTCTTTGAAGAGGAGTGGATAGAATTCATTCCTGTCTGTGATAGTGGTATCTACCAGGTGTGACCTTCTCCTGATCACGTTGATGGGCTCCAGGGCTGTCGCCAGGGGTTTGCCGGTTTTCTCCAGGAGCTCGGCCTGTAAGAAATACAGTTCTGTGAGCCGGAGAAAATAAGTGGTATACTTATCGTTATCGCCACCCACCTGCCTGCCTTTCCTGCATAATTTTTTAGGCGCCCATTTGAATGTATTGTTATTGGTGATGGGCGACTTCACGTCACCCCAGGCTTCCAGGTAGCGTGCATCCCCTTCGAGAAAGGACTTGCCCAAAGCTTCAATGCCTAAGGTCGCATAATTATACCCGTAAGTATAGTTATATGCCAGTACCACATCATCCGTTTTCTCCCTGTAACGGCAGAAGAGCAGTTCTTTGGAATCCCAACTGTTATTGTACAGGCTGGTAAGGGAAGGTTCCAGCACCAGCCCCAGGGAAGTAGCCTTATCGATCACATCGGTGATCAGCGATAAGGCTTCTGCCTGGTCTTCCTGTTTGCCACGATACAGCAGCAGCTTAGCTTTCAGGGCCTGCGCCAATTGCTTAGACATGCGGATGCCCGATTTCCAGGCGGGAGCATTGGCGATGGCAAAGTCGAGGTCTTCGAGTATCCGTTTATAGCTGTCACCAACGGTGAGCCTGGCCTGGTATACATTGCTGAGGGAAGAAAGTTGGTCCTTAAAGATGATGCCGTATTTGGAATCGGCAGGGTCCCACCAGCGGGCGAAATACAGTAATGTATAGAAATGTGCGAAAGCCCTGATGCACCTGGCTTCTGCGAGCATTTCCTGCTTACGGCCCTGGGTTTTGAACACATCTTCGGAAAGTGGTTCGATGGCAGAGAGTGCGGCATTGGCGCCATTGACCGTTTTATAGAAGATCTGCCAGAGGAATTGGTTATCGCCGGTGGCAGTCATATTGAAATTGAATGCGGAGGCACTGGCATTCACTACACCCAACATACTCGAGAAACCACTGGAATAACGAACGGTCCATTCATCTTTTCCGATGGATGAGTAAGCGCCGTTCAGTACGGCTTCTGCTGATTTCTCATCGGTGATCGCTCCTTCAGGAGTGAGCAGATATTGAGGTTCCTGGTTGAGGAATTTCTTGCAACTCGCGGCACTAACGGAGAGTGCTATTCCGAATATGAAGAATTTATAGATCGGTTTCATGTTCACGCTGGTTTAGTTGAAGGAAATACGGGCTGAGAAATTGAAAGTCTTTACTGATGGGTAGGTGCCGTAATCACTTCCGATACCGGATATACCTCCCCCACCATTGGTGAGTTTGAAATTGCCCTGCGGATCGATACCATTGTAATTGGTGATGGTGAGCAGGTTGGAAGCAGCAACAGACAGATCGATAGCGCTGATGATCTTCACCTTCAGCAGTTGTTGCGGAATGCGATAGTTCAACCTCAACAGGTTCAGTCGCACATAGTCTGCCCTGCTCAGCCAGAAATCACTGAAAGTATTGGAAGAACCAGTTCCGAAAGACATGCGTGGCCAGGCGGCATCACGGTTTTCGGGCGACCAGCTATCCAGCACATAAGAAGGATAGTTCTTCAGGAAAAGCCCGACACCATACCAGTTGGCGGAGTTGGTATACCAGTAACGGTAAGCTCCGTAAGCAAAAGAGAACTGAGTAGAGAGCGAGAAATTCTTATAGCGCAGGTTCGTATTGAAGCCGCCGAAAAATTTCGGTTGTGCGCTCCCGAGGGGAACACGGTCTTTGCTATCGACGATACCGTCACCATTCACATCGTTGAAGCGAAGATCACCGGGACGAACAGAGTTCAATCCATTCTGGTACCAGATCTTTGCGCCTGTAGTGGGATTCATACCCGAAAGCAGGTTGTATTCTTCCATCGATTGATAATACCTGCCACTCCACTGATAACCGATCCATTGGGAGATAGGCTCTCCTTCCTTGATGCGCATCGCGAGCGCGCTGCCGGAATAGATCTCTATCACCGAATCAACTCCATTGATCTTAACTGCTTTTGCCAGGTTATGTGCGATATTGAACCCAATAGTGAAGGTTGTGTTCTTTGACTTCACCAGGTCATAAGCGATATCGAATTCCACGCCCCTGTTCCGGATGCTGGCCACGTTCTGCTTCACGGAAGTAAAAGCACTGCTGCTGGGAATGGTGCGTGTAT
>JAGIAP010000259.1 GCA_017744805.1 Chitinophagaceae bacterium
CGGCTGATACGTGGATGGCAAATTCATCCGTGATCTCGAAATTCCTCGACTGCTCGAAGTTCTTCTTGTAATCCATGAATGTATCCACTACTTCCGGGTGATGCATCACTTCGTCGGCAAACTCCTGCATACTGAAGTTCTCCTTGCTTTTGAAATAGTCCATGCTGCGATTGAGCAGGTCTATCTGGTCGCTTTTGGATACATCGAATTTTTCAGGGTATTCGTTGGTGATGAACTGCTTGCAGAGGCTGAGCACTTTATCGGTATGATGGTAGCTATCTGCATAAGGTG
The DNA here is from genome assembly GCA_017744805.1 of Chitinophagaceae bacterium. Lineage (GTDB taxonomy): Bacteria > Bacteroidota > Bacteroidia > Chitinophagales > Chitinophagaceae > Pseudobacter. The sequence continues at coordinate 292 of JAGIAP010000259.1, forward strand.
TAACCTGCAGGAACTCTTCCACCCAGTACTGGGCATCGTTATTCTTATTGGTGCTATCCACCACGCACACCTTGAAACCCTCAACCGTATTCGTCCTGAACACGAGACAACCTTTGTCCATTTTATTGATATTGACCCCTTCTTCGTGGATCACTTCATAGCTCTGCCCATGCGGGAATACTTTCAGGAAGCTTTCCTTGGTCTCAGACTTGAAGATGCCGAGGGCCTGGATGTACTCGCCTTCGAAAGGAACATTATCGAAGAGCACCACATAGAGCTCCCCTTCTTTTACTTTTACGTGGGTAGACTTGGTGTAAAGGAATCTGGCCAGGTAAGCCGCTTGTTCCAGGAAAGACTCACGGTCTTCGAAGATGGCAGCTACGTAGCGGTATACTTCATTCATCTGGAGGTCACTGAGATGGGTAAAATGATAGAGCTCATTCTCATTGAAAGCTCCCAGGAAGTATTTGGTGAGCAGGTCTTTTACGATCTCATCGTTCAGCGTAAGGGCGTTCTCACTCAACTTCAATTCTTCACCGCGGGAAGGGTTCCCGATCTTGTGAACGATCACTTTCTCCAACTGTACGCTATCGATGCCTGTCATTTGCTACGGTTTTTGAGGCCGCGAAGATAAGGCAAGGCGCTAACGGGACGCTACAATTTTTTGATGTCGAAAATAGGAACGGGGGGATCGAAATATTGGTTGTCTTCCGGCTGGTTGTAGATCTTATACACTACGTCCAGCCCTTTGACCACGCGGCCGAAGGCGGCATACCCTTGCCCATCGGGGTTATTGGTCCCGCCGAAATCGAAGCCAGGCTGATCACCGATGCAGATGAAGAATTCACTGGTGGCGGTGCCGGGCTCAGTGCGGGCGAGGGAGATCACACCATCCTTATGAAGGATACCGGTTTGTTTGGTGGTCTCATGCGGGATGCCGGCCAGTGCAGGTGTTTTTTTGGAACGATAGAGCCCACCCTGGATAACATTTGCTTTGGCCGCATTGGAAGGCTGGTTCTCATCATTCAATACCCTGTAGAAGCTGGCATTATTGTACAGACCCTTTTCGATATAACTTAAAAACGCAGCAACGCTTTTGGGGGCTTTATCAGGATAGAGCTCGATGATGATATCTCCCTGGCGGGTGCTGATCTCAACGCGTGGATGTTTCGGATCTCCGGAGGAGCATCCGGTCATTCCCATCAACAATATGGCAACTAACAGTTGCCACCAATAAGTTGAGTGCCTGTTCAGGCTCGCCACTTTTTGCATATGCATGGTTTGAGGCAACAAATCTAAAAAGAAAAGCAGCAAGGCTCTTACACTTGCTGCTTTAATAATTTATGATGGATCATTACAATGTTGCAGGTTGAGGACGCGGAAGTCAGGATCATCTGGCAGCAGCTTTAACAAATCCTTGCCATTTTTCCGTCCCGGATGGCTTGCGAATTATTTTTGTATTATATTGCAGCCGTAAAAAAAAAGGGTCTTCTGTAGAAACAGATGACCTCTAACGATTGCTTGCCATATGAAAATTCTTCAAAGTCTTTTTCGTGTGGATTTGATATCTGGCCTCTAACTCTGCTTTGCTTGTCTGTCTTTTGCCTCTATCTATTGCCTGCTTACGATTGCTTGGCCATATGTTTGTTTCAAATCCGATGTAAAAATAACACGAGAAACTGCTGCTGGCAAAACAACTTATTGCGGATTTTATCATCCCAAAACTCGTAAATAAATCATAAAACCCTTACAGGGCGTGCGTTTCAGGAGATTTTCAATATGAGGGCCAACCCATTTACAGATGCATTATTTCAGCTAGTTCGATCTCTGGAAAAGTCGGAAAAGCGACATTTCAAGCTTTATATCACCAGAAGTTCCGCTAAGGAGGATCTCAAGATCATCCAACTGTTTGATGCTTTGGACAAATTGCCGGAGTATGATGAGAAGGTATTGCTGAAAAAACTCTCTCCCATCACCAAGCCCCAGTTGGCCAACCTGAAGACACATCTTTACAAACAGTTGTTAGCAGGATTGCGCCTCTTGAAGACTGCCGAGAATATCGACCTGCAGCTCAGTGAACAACTGGATTATGCCCGGGTCCTTTACAACAAAGGTTTGAAGATCCAGGCCCTCAAGATCCTGGAGAAAGCCAAGGAATTCGCGAAAGCCAATCATAAATATAATTACCTGGCGCAGGTGATCTCGCTGGAGAAGAAGATCGAGACCCTGCATATCACGCGCAGCGACCAGGAAAAAACCGAATTGCTGGCCCAGGAAGCCCTGGAGATCAGCCAGCATATCGATAGTGTAGTGAAATTGTCCAATCTCGCCCTGCTCATGTACCGCTGGTTCATCCGCAATGGCCATGCACGCAATGTGGAAGAGGAAAAAGTGATCAAGACCTTCTTCAGAATGAACCTGCCGGTGAATGCTCACAAGGTCACGGACTGGTATGAAAGGCTCTATCTCTTTCAGAGCTATTGCTGGTACGCCTTCATCCGCCAGGATTGGTTGATGTATTACCGTAACAGTAAGAAATGGATCGAATTATTCGAGGACCATCCGGAAATGGTTTCCGTAGAGCCGGGCCATTACGTGAAGGGCATGCACAACCTGCTGAATGCGCATTTCGACCTGCGCAATTTCGATCAGTTCGATCTCACGCTCCGAAAATTCCAGGAATACGCCAAAACGGATATCGCCAATACGCACGATAATTTCCGGGTACATACCTTTATCTATATCAGCGGCGCCCGCCTCAATCAACACCTGATGCAGGGCACGTTCAAGGCAGGATTGTCCATCGTTCCTGAAATTGAAAAAGACCTCAACGATTACGAGCTATATGTAGACACGCACCGTATCCTGGTGTTCAATTACAAATTCGCCACCCTGCATTTTGGTGCAGGGGATTACTCTACCAGTATCGACTACCTGCAGAAGATCATGAATGTGTCCGTACCGGACCTACGTGTAGACCTGCAATGTTATGCACGCCTGCTCCACCTGATGGCGCATTATGAAATGGGCAACTATGATATCATGGAGTCGCTGATCAAGAGTGTGTACAGGTTCATGGCCAAAATGCAGAACCTGACGATAGTGGAAGAGGAGATGTTTAAATTCCTTCGCAATTCATTTGATGTTTCTCCCCGCAAGCTCAAGCCTGAACTGGAGAAATTCCTGCAAAAGATCAAACACCTGGAGGGGAACCGTTTCGAGACCCGCGCTTTTGCCTACCTGGATGTCATATCCTGGGTGGAAAGCAAGGTTTACGAAAAGCCCATGGGTGAAGTGGTGCATAATAAATACCTCGAAAGCAAGCGCAGGGTGAAGCCGGAAAGGGCTACTGTGAAACAATAGATCAGGAATGACTGGTCATTTCTTTCAATTGTGATTCATCGGTAAGGTCTAAGCGCAGGGGAGTGACGGAAACATATTCATTCTCGATAGCCCATCTGTCTGTTCCTTCTTCGGCCGGTTCAAGCGGTATCACCGTGAACCAGTAATGTTTCCGTCCCATCGGGTCCATCCCGGGAACGATCTTACCATCATAGAAACGGACTGATTGCCTGGTCCATTTGATGCCCCTGGGTACGGGAGGGAAATTCACGTTCAATAATTTGACATCATTCATTTCCAGCAACCTGCTCAGGGTCCTTTCCACATAAGGCCCCAGCGTATCGAAGTCCGGCTCTATCTTGCCGGCGATGGTACTGAGCGCAATACCACGTAAACCAAGCAGGGCGGCCTGTTTGGCAGCAGCCAGGGTACCGGAATGCCACATGCCATTACCCAGGTTGAGCCCCATATTGATGCCCGACAATACCACTTCAATGTCTGTCCACATATGCGTGCCCAGCGCAACACAGTCGGCGGGCGTCCCATTCACCCGGTAGGCTTCCATCCCCTCAAAGATGATGGGTGATTTCTTATACGTGAGTGGCCTCGAGGCAGTGATAGCATGCCCCATAGAAGACTGCTCTACATCCGGCGCCACTACCAGCACTTCGCCAAAGCGGGATGCGATCTTTGCCAGGGCTGCAATACCCGGACTATAAATGCCATCATCATTGGTTACCAGTATTCTCATATGAAAACGCCCATCATTATCATGCCAGGCGGTGCTTCACTGGTACACTTTTATTAGCAGAAACATTTGTATGAAATTGGCCATGATCATCCACAACCCCGGAGCCGGGGACCAGGAGCATTCAAAAGAAAAACTGATCCAACTGATCAGTTCAGAAGGTTACGACTGTAGATATTTTTCAACAAAAGAAGACGAATGGAAAACCATCGATCCGGAAACAGACCTGGTGATCGTTGCGGGTGGCGATGGCACCGTAGGCAAGGTGGTGCGTATCCTGGTACAGCAGGGATTGAATGAAATGATACCGGTAGCGTTGCTTCCGGTAGGCACTGCCAACAATATCGCCAATACCCTGGGCATCAGCGGGGAGCTGGAAACGATCATCGAAGCCTGGAAGCCGGGACTGATCAAAAAGTTCGACCTGGGCCTTCTGAAACAGGAAGGGAAAGAAGATCTATTCCTGGAAGGGGTAGGCTTTGGTCTTTTCCCCAAACTGATCAAGGCGATGAAGAAAATAGATGATGTCCCGGACACGGCGGATGAGTCGCTGGAGCTGGCCCTCACTACTTTACTTGACATCGTTGAAACGGCAAAATCGCGCTATTGCAAACTGGAGCTAGATGGTAGCGACCAATCCGGCGATTACCTGTTATTTGAGATCATGAATGCACATAGTATCGGGCCCAACCTGAAACTGGCGCCGCAAGCGGATCCCGGTGATGGTCGTTTCGATGCGGTCTGGATCCATGAAGAGGAACGCCAGAAACTGGTCGAATATCTGCAGCACAGGTTGAATAAGGAAGAAGCTGCTTCTCCCTTCCATAGTCTTTCCTGCAGAAGGGTGCACCTGGAATGGGCGGGAGCCCAATTACATCTCGATGATGCATTGGAAAAAAAAGATAGCCCTCCATTGAAAGCCGAGATCGAGCTATTGCCTGGCATGATCAGTTTTCTCATTCCTGCAAAACCTTCGGCCATTTGATGGAGCGCATTATCCTTTGGCATTTTCCAGTCGGAAGACCTCGAATCTTTTTCCTTGCAGTTTATGTTCCCATTGCTTTACTACCGGGGCTTCCAGCTCCCATTCCCTGTATTCGTCCGGGCTCATGATGGGTACTCCATGAATGATGGGATAATACCGGCTGCAATGTTCGCAGCTCAGCAGTCCTTCAATGATATTATGGTGGGTATCGGTGGAAAACACTTGCAGGGTCAGGTCTTTTTTATCGAAAGGGCAACAAAGTTGTTGTATGAGATCGGGGTGCATGTCAATACGTTTTTTGATGTTGAAGGATCTTGTTGAAATTGCTGGTAACAGTTGCGGGATCTTTTGCTTTCATGATACTATTGATCACAGCGATACCATCGAGGCCAGTGGCCAGGATTTGGTGTAAGTTTTCTGCTGTGATGCCCCCGGCGGCAAAGATGGGCATGGAGCTCATTGCCCTGGCAGCCTTGATAGTATCGGGTTTCACCCATTCACAACTATTGGCGGTGCCAGATGGAAAAACGGAACAAAAAGAAATATAATCCATCTCCCTGTCGATGGCGAACTGAACAGTAGCCAGGTCATTGCCACAGGTAATGCCAGTGATAATGGGCCTGTTGACTGCTTTCCTGATAAGCCCGAGATTGTCTGAAGGCTGATCGAAGTGGATACCATCTGCATCGGTTTCCAGTAGTAGTTCCCAGTTCTCATTGATGAGTACGGGTACATTGAATGGGCGGGCCAGTTCCAGCATTTTTTGTACGGTCTCCACTTTGGATCCGGCCCCGGCCCAATGGTTCCAGAGTTGGATGGCAGCCAGTCCGCTTTGCAGAGCCTGCCTGATTTTCTGAATGGCATCAATATTCAGTGCGGAGGGGTCGATAACCAGGTAAACGCCTCCTGCGATAGTGGGTGTTTTCATTTCCATTCATTTTTTAACGCGGATAAAAATGCATTCCAGTATGGGTCGGCTCCCGGACCCGGCAGCATATCGATGCGGCCTTCTTTCTTTATGCAGATCCCTTTTTCTTTCTCTGCGAACTCACCCACAACGGATATTTTGATCTGTTGCTTCGCGAAGGCCTCCAAAACTTCTTTTTCACATTCGGGCTTTACGGCCAGGATCATGGCCCCGGCACCAATACAACAAAACGGATCGATCCCAAAAAGATCACAGACCAACCGCTGGGCATCACCCACCGGTAATTCTTCTGCATCTATGATGGCGCCGCACCCTGCTGCTGTAGCCATTTCATAAATCGCGCCAAGAATTCCTCCTTCCGTAACATCGTGCATGGCAGTGACCAGTTTTGGAGAAGATGTATTCAGATTACCTACGCATAACCCTGCCTGTAAGGAGCTGGTCTCTTCAAAGAGGGCAGCGGCTTTTTGCCAGATTTCGTTCCCACATTTCTTTTTGACCATTTCAGGAAAGCTCAGTGCCAGTATGGAGGTTGCTACTTGTGCAGCTTCTTTGGTAACAAGGATGAGGTCTCCGGGAGAGGCATATTTGCTCAGGAGCATCTGGCCTTCAGGGGCGATGCCGATCATGGTGCCACCACCTGCCAAGGTTGAATGCTGGCCTGCGGCCTTTCCGGTATGTCCACCGGTGATGGCTACTCCAATTTCCCTGCAATAGCGATGTATGTACGTCCAGTATTCTTCAAATTGTTCGCTGGTAGCTGATTCCGGAAGATTGAGCACCAACTGTACAAATTGGGGAGGCTGCGATGTGGTGGCGATATCATTGGCCATGAGATGAACGGAGAGCCAGGCGGATTCCCGGAGACCTAGTGTTGGGATCCATGACAAGGGATCGCTGGTGAGCGCCATGGTGAATCCGTTGGGCAAATGGATGAGGGATACGTCCACGCCGTATTCAGGACCGGTTGCGATCATCTTGTTATCGGCGCCTGTACAGGGATAGATCAATTGATTGAAGGAATCGATCTGTAGTTTTCCACTTTCGGCAAATGCAGGCATGGCGATCTATTTGAATTGAACGAATAGCGCGAAAAAGTCGCCGTAAGGCATTCCCCATTGCTGAACAGGGAACCATTTGGGAAGGCCGGTGCAGGTCCATTCGATGGTATAGTCCTCTCCTTTCAACGCTTCATTCACTTTATTGATCAGGTCTGCCGGCGTATAGAAATGGGCAGTGATATAGAAAGGATTTTTACCGAATGCCTGTTGTACACGCCTTCGGATGAATTTGGGAGAGTTACGGTTCATCATTCCGAAAACGATGCCATGCTTTGCCACTCTTCTTGCTTCACGGATCACTTTGATGGGATCCCTGTAATATTCGAAGGTGGTGATGAATGCGAGGGCGTCGAAGGTTTGATCTTTGAATGGCATATGATGGGCATCGGCCAATACGAGGTTACCGTCGAAAAGATGGACACCCTGTCCGAGCATGAAAGGGGAAAGATCGGCCCCTGTGGCCTGGATACCGATATTATGCCACCATCTTGTGAACCTGGTGGTGCCGCAGCCGAATTCGAGCAGGGTTTTTATTCGCTCATCTTTTTTGATGAGGCTTCCGATCGTTTTTTTCTGCCATATTTCAGCCCGCTTGTACCGGCCTTCGTACCATTGTTCATAGCTGTCTGTATGTTCCCTGTTGAAGAACCATTCAGGCCTTTCCTGCCAGGTTTTGAGGCCTTTGGTGAGTTGTTGGAGCTCCATAAAAATGATTTTACAGTGCACCAGGAATGGATGGGGATCGAATGGGAATATGGTAAAAGAAAAAACCACATTCCCTGTTCGAAGAAATGTGGTTTATGCTGAATACAATGAAGTACGATCAGTGTCACCTTGCATTCCCTCCGCTGGTATTAACCAGTTCAGGTTCCCGGGTATCATCTCAGCTACTGTGGTAGCACCCCGATGCAAAAATTAATGACTCAAATTTATTATTGTTTTCTCAAATCTCAGCGTTTTCTTTTCAGCTTGCTGGTGAGCCTGGCGGAAGTGGCATTGGCTGCCGCCAATTTCTGGTCTTCGGTTTTGGCAGGAGCAAATGAGCGTCTCCCGATCTGCCTGCTGTTCTGCCTGGCCAGGGTTCCCTGTTGTGCTT
>JAGIAP010000025.1 GCA_017744805.1 Chitinophagaceae bacterium
CAGGCATTGATCTCGAATCTCAGTTTGATCTTTTTGAAATCCACACCGGCAGCTACTCCACCGATGCCATCCTTCGCTACATTTGAGAGATAGGCCTGGGAGCTACGGTAAACAGGCATTGGTTCGAATCCTTGTTCAGAAAGCTCGCTGATACTCACGGCGGTGCCTACCTGCTCATCAACGGCAGCAGCCAGGTATTGGGCCTTTTCTTTAGCTGCTTTAACGGCGCTGATCTTGAGTTGTTTCCTGAATTCCTGCATTTTGCTATGCGAAGTTTTCACCACGGTGAAATTCTGGGTAGCTTCATCATCCAGTTTGTTCACCAGTTCATCCATCTTGCTACTATTGGTGAACTTGATCTGATAAGCGATGGATGCCAGCAGATCGTTCCTTTTCTTGAGTTGTTTCCTATGCCAGTAATAATCTGTATATCCATCATAGGAAGCGATGCTAACCAGGGAATCCGGGATACCTACGCTGCGTACTTTTTCCAGGAAATCCGATTTGATCTTTTCCAGGTCTGTTTTTCCTGAACCTTTCTTTTCGTACTCCTTCAGTTCCACCTGCACATAGATCTCATCCGGAACTATTTCCATTTCAGCACTTCCATTAACGGTTATGGTTTTGGGGTATGGGTTTACGGCTACTACAGGGCTTTGCGCAAATACTCCCATCGTTGTGATCATTAATGCACTGATTGCGATTATCCTTTTCATATACTTTGATTTTTATACCTTCCTGATGTGAAAATAAAACGGATTACATACGAAAGATGGAAATTAAACGTATATATCGTCTTTCTTAACAATTTCTTTAATTTCGGCTCTGGCCCAAACAAGATACAGTAATGAGTCCATTCTGGGAAAAGATAAAGCATATCAGCATTGTTCGCAAGATCATTTACATGATCGTGGGAGTGGTAACTTATCCCGGCATCGCCATTGTAAACAAGATCCGTATCAGCGGTACGGAAAATTTTTCGAAGCTTCCGCGGAAGAATGTATTGTTTGTGAGTAATCACCAAACCTACTTCGCCGATGTGATCACATTCCTGCATATTTTCTGTGCAGTGAAATGGAGAAAGAAGAACAAACTGGGAGTCCCTTATTATCTGCTCAATCCTTTCTCGAATGTTTATTATGTAGCGGCAGAGGAAACGATGCGCGCTTCCTTTGTGAGTAAACTGTTCACGGTAGCAGGCGCTATAACGGTGAAGCGCACCTGGAATAAGAATGCCGTCACCGAAGGGCAAAAAGGCCTGGATGTTTCCGATACCCGAAAGATCACGAATGCCCTGAAGAACAACTGGGTGATCACTTTCCCACAGGGCACTACCAAGCCTTTTGCACCTGGGAGAAAGGGAACCGCACTGATCATCAAGATGGCGAAGCCTGTGGTGATACCTGTGGTGATCAATGGATTTTGGCGGGCATTCGATAAAAAAGGACTGAAGTTCAAAAAGAAAGGGACCATCCTTTCCGTCAGGTTCAAAGAACCGATGACAATAGATTATGATGCACCGGCCGAAGAGATATTGAAACAGGTGATGGAGGCGATAGAACAGAACAGGGAAAGGCAGTTCAAGGATCCGAAACCGGAACAACCATAAAAAAACTCCGCAGTGATGATCGCTGCGGAGTTCTTGTTTTATGCTTTTACATTATTTCAGTCCTTCCTGGAAAAGAGCTTTCAGTTCGGTAGCGTCATTGGGTTTCATTTTCCCACCGAGGATAAGGCGGAGCTGCCTTCTTCTCAACGCTCCTTCGAAGAGTGTTTTCTCTTCTTCTGTTTCAGGGATGAGTTGTGGTACAGGTCGTGATTTGCCATTGGGGTCCAGGGCTACAAAAGTGTAATAGGCTTCATTGCTTTTGTATTTGTATTGTTGAATGGCATCTTCGCCCCACACGCGCATATGCACTTCCATGGAGGAGTTGAAAGCGCGGGATACCCTTGCCTCGATATGTACCACATTGCCGAGCTTGATCGGATTTTCAAAGGAGATATTGTCCACCGAAGCCGTTACCACAGGCGCCGCACAATGCTTCATAGCGGCCAGTGCTGCTGCAATATCCATCCAGTACATCAGTCGCCCACCCATCAGATTACCGAACATATTCGTATCGTTCGGCAACACCAGTTCTGTCATCACTACGTACGATTCTTTAGCGGTTTTCGCTTTTCGTTCCATTTCTAAAATTTTGGCAAAGATATCATCTCCGCCCATTAGATAATAACGTTTGTTAGTTTTTTGAGGAAGTCGTCCTCCACATCGGCCCCAATACCAGGTGCGGTGGGCGTTTCAACCAGGTAGCCATTGTACCGGGTGCCGCCGGTCACCGGATCGGTGAGATGTCCCAGCAGGCAAGTGTCCATATCATAAAAGACCACATTTTTCTGCGACAAGGCAAAATGGGCGAAGGCGGAGAGGGCCACACGGCTTTCCAGCATTCCTCCCATCATACAGGGGATGCCGGCTTGCTCGCAAACCTGGTTGATCTTGAGGGCTTCCAAAAAGCCGCCGGATTTCGCGAATTTGATATTTACATAATCGCAGGCCTCGGCTTTGATCAGCCTGAGCGCGTCATGATGATTGAAAACACTTTCATCGGCCATGATCTTCACCGGGGAGGCTTTCCTGAGGGCAGGAAGCAGCGGGTCGTTCCAGGTGCGCATGGGTTGCTCACAGAACTGGATATCGTATTGGCCAAGCGCTGTGAGGGCGTAGAGGGCATCCTCGTATGACCATCCCTGGTTGGCATCGATCCGGAGCCCGATGTTTGGCCCGATGGCCTCACGGATACGCCGTATCCTTTCCACATCCTCCTTCGCATCCTTTCCCAGTTTCACCTTGATGATGCGGAAGCCACGCTGAACAAATTCGATGGCCTTTGCAGCCATCACATCGGGCGTATCGATCCCGATGGTGAGATCCGTTTCAAGCTCTTTGTTACCGCCTCCGAGCAATTCGAATACGGGCTTACCGGCCTTTTTCCCTGCCAGATCATGGAGGGCCATATCGAAGGCACTTTTGATGGTGCCGTTGAGGGCTGTGTAAAGATGGAGCTCATTCATCCGGGCTTCGATATCAGTGGCATCCTTGTTTTTCCAGATTGCGGCAAAATCCTTTGCCATCTCGAAGCAGGTGGACTGTGTTTCGCCCACGATCATGGGGAAAGCAGAGCATTCTCCCACGCCGTAAAGGCCTTCGTCCGTATGGATCCTGATAAAGATATTCTGGGCATAATGCATTGTGCCCGTTGAGATAGTGAAGGGGATCATGGGGATGCTGTATTTCCAGATCCCGGTGTAAGTAATGGTCATAGATAATATGAAATGGGCTGAAAGATAACAAAAATTGTCCTCTTTAACTCCCTGTCGAACAAGGTAGAATTCCCTCATATTTTCTTCAATATCTTTCCCTTACATTTGCGCCTAACATTCGTTAGTAGACTATGGATAATCCTGCACCGGTAATATCTTTCGACAATACCGAATACGCATTTGCTTACAAGAGCGATAAAGAATTAAAGAAAGCGAAATTCCTTTTTTCCAGTATGGGTATGGAAAGCCTGGTAAGGATGGGGACCAAACTCACGCCCTGGGCTATCCGTGTAGGCCTTCCCATCAAGGGCCTGATCCGCAATACCATTTTCCGTCAGTTCGTAGGTGGTGAGACCCTGGAGGAAACGGCCGTTGTTGCCAATAAACTGGGAGAGTTCAATGTTCAGGTGATCCTGGATTATGGGGTGGAAGGAAAAGAAGGGGAAGAGAATTTCGATCATGCCACCGATGAGTTCATCCGTGTGATCAAATATGCAGCTACACAACGTACGATGCCTTTCATGAGTATCAAGGTGACAGGCTTTGCACGTTTTGCCTTACTCGAAAAACTGGACGCTGCCGCCACAGACCGCAGCGGCTACCAGGGCACTGTTCATACGGAAGTATTGAATGATACCGAGAAAGCCGAGTGGGACCGTGTAGTAAAAAGAATGGAACGCATTATCAGTGCAGCGGCAGATAACAAGATCGGTGTATTGGTGGATGCAGAAGAAACCTGGATCCAGGATCCGGTAGATGCATTGACCATGCAGATGATGGAAAAATACAATCGCAACAGGGTAGTGGTGTACAATACGATACAGTTGTATCGTCACGACAGGCTGCAGTTCCTGAAGGACAGTTTTGAGGAGGCGCAACAAAAAGGTTTCATCCTCGGCGCCAAACTGGTACGTGGCGCTTACATGGAGAAAGAGCGCAGGCGCGCAGAAGAAATGGGCTATGCTTCGCCCATTCAGCCAGACAAAGCTAGCAGCGACCGCGATTACAATGCAGCAGTGGAATTCTGCCTCAATCATATCGACAAGATCGCCCTGATCATAGCCTCTCATAACGAGCAAAGCAACTTACGCGCCACACAGTTGCTGGATGAGAAAAAGATACCTCACAGTCATCTACATGTGCATTTTTCGCAACTGTATGGAATGAGTGACAATATCACTTTCAATCTTGCCAGGGCGGGGTTCTCTGTGAGCAAATATCTTCCTTTCGGGCCTATCAGCGATGTGATCCCTTACCTGATGCGCAGGGCGCAGGAGAATTCTTCTGTGGCCGGTCAAACGGGAAGGGAGTTGGGACTGATCAGGAAAGAAGTGGAAAGAAGGAAATCGGGAAAGTAAAAACTACATAGGAAAATGAGAAGCCGTATGGAAATCCATACGGCTTTATTTTTTTCGACTGTTGATCAACGTTATTTCAATTTATTGTTGAAGAATTGGATCGTTCTTTGCCAGGCGAGTTTTGCGGCGGCGGCATCATAACGGGGACCGGCCGTATCGTTATGGAAGGCGTGTTGTGCGCCTTCGTACATATAGAGCTCATAGGTGATGCCTGCTTTTTTGAGGGCTTCTTCGTAGGCCGGAATACCCGCATTCACGCGCTCGTCCATACCTGCATAGTGCAGTTGCAGAGCAGCTTTGATCTTTGCTACATCAGCAGCCTCAGGCTGACGGCCGTAGAAAGCAACAGCCGCTTTCAGCGACGGAACATGAACAGCCAATTGATTGGCCATAGCGCCGCCCCAGCAAAAGCCTACACAACCGAGATTTCCATTGCATTCGGGCCGCGATTGCAGGTAATCGAATGCCTTCACAAAGTGCCGGATATTTTTAGGCATGTCCAGTTTACCGATAAGGTCGCGTGCCTGGTCGGCATCTGTTGGTGTGCCACCCGTTTCAGACAGGGCATCAGGCGCCAGTGCGATAAAGCCGGCATTGGCCACTCTGCGGGTAACGTCTTCGATATGCGGGTTCAGTCCGCGATTCTCATGGATCACCACTACAGCTCCGTATTTCCCAGCGGCCGAAGGCCTTGCCAGGTAGCCTTTCATGGTGATATCATCGGTGGGGTATTCGATCTTTTCAATAACGATATCGGTGCTGCTTTCCGCGATGGTGGTAGCGGCGTCATATTTTACTTCCAGTTGGGAGAGGGCAGTCATGGCGGCAGTGATGCTACCGGTAAGAAGGATAAGTTTTTTGATGAAGTCTTCACGCTTCAGGGGCTTATGCGTGTATTCATCAAACAGGTTGATGATCTGCTGGTCCATATGGTTGGTTTGATATGATGAGGAAGATGGTATGCTTAAAGTTAGTAAAACTCCGGGGTAAAGTTCAAGGAGAGAGAATTTGCCCTATATTGCACCTCCAAATCAGGACTTTTAGCTCAGTTGGTTCAGAGCGCTGCTTTGACAGAGCAGAGGTCACCGGTTCGAGCCCGGTAAAGTCCACAGATTATTAAGCCCCGCAATTGCGGGACTTTTTGTTAGTGCCATCTGCCTTTACTTCGCTATCATAAGTACCTCAACCAGCGATCATTTCATGCTCATTTTTTCTGCTTATCTCCATTCGGTTATCCTCACCAGTTTGGAATTGCTTTCACTATGGCTCCAGGTTATTACGTCTGAAAAGTTCTTTTGCAATGGTCCGGCAATTGCTGGCAAGTTCATCCAACGTGCAGGATATGATCTTGATATTGATGGGCAGATCCCGAACCGTTTCAGTAAGTTCCATGAACAATACATTGCTGCTGTCAGCATCGGTACTTCCCTTCAATTTCCGGAATAAGGCGTAGGCGCCTTCTTTGTCCTTCCCCAGATCGAACTTTCCAAGGTTCTGCAGTTCTCCTTTGATCTTCATATGAATTGTGATAAAAAAATGCTGGGCCATATCATGCATAATTCAGGAGTTATCGTTATTGAAACAGAATAAGGGAAGAATAACCTCTTCCCTTATTGAGAGCGTTGAGATCCGGCTCATTGTACGGCAATGGTCCTGCTTATCTTTTTTGCCTTCTCGCTCTTGGGCAATACAAGGTGAAGCACGCCATTCTCGTATTTCGCCGTAATGTTACCCGAGTCGATAGCATCACTCAGATGGAAGCTCTGATGGAACGATTGACGGCGGAATTCTCGCCGGATATAGTTCTCATCCTTTTCTTTTTTTTCTTCTTCATCCTCATAGTGCAGGGTCAGTGAATCATTGGTGATCTCCAGGTTCAGTTTATCTTTTTGAATGCCTGGCATCGCCAGTTCCAATTCAAAACTGTTGCCTGTTTCCCGGATATTCACCGGCAGTCTGCTTTCTGAGTTGACCCCTTTGAAACCCCAGAAGGAGTCGTCAAAGAAGCGGGATAAGTTGTTTTGGAAGATCTGATCTACGACACTTCCAAAAGTGGCAGGCATATTGCCATTCTCTTTTTTCATGATGTTTGCCATAAATCCTCCTTTTTATTGATGGTGAAAGATTAATAATCCATTCCTTGCATGGCAGGAGCGGGAGCAGTCTCCTCTTTGGGTTTCTCGCTGATCACACATTCTGTAGTGAGCAGCAATCCTGCTATGGAGGCAGCATTCTCGATCGCTATCCTTGCCACTTTTGCCGGGTCGATAACCCCTGCTTCGAGTAGTGGCTCATATTGCTCAGTCCTGGCATTGAATCCAAAATCGTTTTTGCCTTCGCGGACTTTTTGAACCACGATACTTCCTTCCAGTCCGCAGTTCTTCACGATCTGGCGAAGAGGTTCTTCTACAGCCCGCTTCACGATGGCAATACCAGTTTGCTCATCTTCACTGGCTGGTTTCAATTCTACCAGTGCATCGAGGGCGCGGATGAATGCCACTCCTCCACCTGGAACGATACCTTCTTCTACTGCTGCCCTGGTAGCATGCAGCGCATCATCCACGCGGTCTTTCTTTTCTTTCATTTCCACTTCTGTTGCCGCCCCTACATACAATACAGCTACGCCACCGCTGAGTTTCGCAAGCCGTTCCTGCAATTTTTCCTTATCGTAAGTTGAAGTGGTATTGTTCATTTGAGTCCTGATCTGCTGGATACGCGCCTGGATATCTTCCCTGTTACCCTTTCCACCAATGATAGTGGTATTGTCCTTGTCGATGGTTACAGAATCGGCAGAGCCCAGGTAATCAAGATCTGCATTCTCCAGTTTGTAACCCTGTTCTTCGCTGATCAGCCGGGCATTGGTAAGTATGGCTATATCCTGCATCATTTCTTTTCGCCTGTCTCCAAATCCGGGAGCTTTCACAGCGGCCACTTTCAGCACACCCCTTAGTTTATTCACAACCAGTGTGGCCAGTGCTTCTCCTTCAAGATCTTCCGCAATGATGAGAAGCGGGCGGCCGGATTGTGCAGCTTTTTCAAGCAGTGGAAGGAGCTCCTTCATCACTGCAATTTTTTTATCGAAGAGCAGGATATACGGATGCTCCAGCTCAACCTGCATTTTATCTGTATTGGTGACGAAATAAGGAGAAATATATCCTCTGTCGAATTGCATGCCTTCCACAATCTCCACAGTGGTTTCCGTACCTCTTGCTTCTTCTACGGTGATCACCCCTTCTTTGCCCACTTTGCCAAAAGCTTCTGCGATGAGTTTGCCGATGGCTTCATCGTTATTGGCAGAAATGGTAGCCACCTGGGTGATCTTTTTAGTATCATCCCCAACTGTCTGGGATTGTTGTTTGAGAGAAGCCACAATAGCCTGGACGGCTTTGTCGATCCCTTTTTTTATGTCCATGGGATTGGCTCCTGCAGCCACATTCTTTAAACCCTCATTGATGATGGACTGGGCCAGTACCGTAGCAGTCGTGGTGCCGTCACCAGCTATATCAGCGGTTTTGGAAGCCACTTCCTTGACCATTTGAGCTCCCATATTCTCGATGGGATCTTCGAGCTCGATCTCTTTCGCTACGCTAACACCATCTTTGGTGATCGTGGAGGCACCGAATTTTTTCTCCAGTACCACATTTCTTCCTTTGGGGCCCAATGTAACTTTAACGGCATTGGAGAGGATATCAACTCCTCTTTTCATTTTGGTTCTTGCATCTGTATCAAAGAAGATTTTCTTTGCCATAGTTGCAGGTTTTAAAGTAAAGTTTTGATGAATAATTACAATACTACGAGAATGTCTGATTCCCGCATAATGAGAAGATCGTCGCCATCCATTTGGATCTCGGTTCCGGCATATTTACCGAACAATACAGTGTCCCCTGTTTTTACGGAAACCGGTTCATCTTTTTTGCCAGGACCTGCGGCCACGACGGTGCCGCGCTGAGGCTTTTCCTTTGCAGTGTCGGGGATAATGATCCCTCCGGCAGTTTTTTCATTTCCCGGAACGGGTCTGACAACAACCCTGTCGTGTAGTGGGGTGAGCTTTAAATTGTTTGCCATAGTTCTATGATTTTGAATAATTAAAACAAACTCATGAAAAATGAATAACAATCCTTTGATCACAGGATTCAAAAGCGGATTTTCAACTCCCATGCCAGCGCATAAAATGCTGCCAAACCTGTCAGGTTGCTTGTAAAACTGACACCAGGTAATTCAGGGGCCATAGAAATTCTGGCAGGTAAACACCAATATCACTGATATTTTTGCCTTCCAAAATATAAACGGCCACCCATTACAGGCAGCCGCTCTTAGATGGACTCAGGGGTTACTGTTTCTTATCCTTACCTAAGCAGTTGAAACCATGCTCAATTGCCTGCACCGTTCCAATGCCGCTTCAAAGTTTCCGGTTACATTGGCTTTTCCAATCGCAAATAACAAACGGGATTTCCTCAATTCGTCTTTCACCTGATCATTGTTCACTTCGGAAAGTATCAACCTGGTGCCTCGCTTTTTGTTCTCATGGAATACTTCCCGGATGGCCTGGATACCCGTAGCATCAACGATCGGTACATTCCCCATCCTTATGATCAGGAACCGGGGTGATTTACCTATCATGCCCAGCGCATCTTTGAATTTATAGGCCGCGCCAAAGAATAATGGGCCAGAGATCTCGAATACCTGTACTCCGTCCGGTAAAGAATATTTTTCATTATGCCTGATATCTTCGATGCTTTCTCCTGTATTGCCCGCAAGTAATTTGACACCACTCGAATTGATCAGTTTTCTCAGAAAAAGGAAAATGGCCAACAGGAACCCGATCTCGATAGCTACTGTGAGATCAACTAAAATGGTCAAAATAAAAGTGGTGAGCAACACGGCAATATCACTTTTGGCTCCTTTCAAAATGGCCCGGAAATTCCTCCATTCACTCATATTGTAAGCCACTGCCACCAGTATCCCGGCTAATGTAGCCATGGGGATCGAAGCCGCATATCTACTCGCAAATAAAATGATCAATAATAACGTGATGGCATGTACGATACCAGCCACCGGTGTGGTAGCTCCATTCTTGATATTGGTGGCTGTTCTTGCAATGGCGCCCGTGGCTGGAATACCGCCGAAGGCTGCCGAAAAAATATTGGCTATTCCCTGGGCGATCAGTTCGGTATTGGACCGGTGTTTACCGCCGGTCATGCCATCTGCTACCATGGCGGATAGCAGGGATTCGATCCCGCCAAGCAATGCGATCGTGAAGGCGGGTTGGATCAGTTTCCTGATCCCGGCAAGATCGATCGCCGGAAAAACCGGAGCGGGCAGGCTGGAAGGAATGGTATGGAACCTGCTGCCGATCGTTTCCACAGGCAACTGGAAAACATGAACAATGATAGTTGTTACCAGGATCGCGATCAGCGAACCAGGGACCTTATGCGTCAATTTGGGCCAGAAAAATACAACCAGCAACGTGAAGGCGGCTATCGCAAATGAATACCAGTTGACAGAAGAAAAATGCAAAAAATAACTATTCCATTTTTCCAGGAAATCTGCTGGTAATTCCGCTATCTGAAGCCCAAAAAGATCTTTTAGTTGAGAGGAGAATATGATCACGGCGATACCACTCGTAAATCCCACGATCAATGGGTAGGGGATGAACCGGATCACCGCTCCCAGCTTTGCCATACCCATCAGGATCAGCATGATTCCGGCAATGAAGGTGGCCATCACCAGGCCACTCACGCCATATTCCTGCACTATCCCATACACGATCACGATAAACGCGCCGGTAGGGCCCCCTATCTGCACTTTGCTGCCGCCCAACAAGGAAATAATGAAACCGGCAATCACCGCCGTAAAGATCCCTTTCTCAGGGGATACGCCTGAAGCTATTGCAAAGGCAATGGCCAAAGGCAGGGCTACGATCCCAACGATCAGGCCGGCAAGTATATCCTTCTGAAGATTACGTGAATTGTAATCCCTGAACGAATCGAGTATGGCAGGCCTGAACATGATGGAGTATATTAAGATACCAAAGCAGCATCCCGCTTCGCCTGGTACATTTGTATCCTTGCCATTTTGATATTGCTCCACTGATGGAAATCATGATCCATGGCATTCAATCCATTCAGCGCCTTCATTACCTCATCCACAAAACGATTGCGTGAATCGATATTTTCATATTCCTTGATAGCCATCTGGATCAGTTCCCTGACCTCTTCCTGCGACCCGGCATTCAAAATATTCTCGATGAAAGCATACCATTGATCATCCATTGTTTGTAGCATAACCTATTCTTTTATGTAGATTTTCAGGGATTTTGCGATCCCGGTTCCCTGATCCAGAATTTCAATAAACCATCCATATGCGTCTCAACCGCTCTGTAACCCGATGGGATCTCATCTTCCCAACTGCAATACGTAACTATCCTCGTACCTGCAGGCATAACCGAAAATTTCCTGTTCAGGTAATAACTGTAATAATCATATAGCTCCTTCGAGTAAGACAGGGTCTCATCGATCTTGCCAGCACCCGGCAGGTTCTCAAAAAAAGAATTGTAGAAAAAGAAAGCATCAAATTCCCCGAAGTTCAATTGGGTGAAATTCTTACAGAGCAGGTCAACAGCCAGTCCGCCCAGGGCCTCATTGGCCATCATGCCCTCATCTACGAGGTACTGTCTTTGCTCCACTCCAAAAAACAGCGCTTCGGGCTGGTAATAAGCGCCTGCCAAACAAAATTTTCCCGGTCCACTGCCGATATCCAGTATCCTGACCCCGGGCTTGTAAGCCAGGAACCGGGCAGACATTTGAATGATCTTCAATGGGGCCCAATGCAGCTCATTCAGCTCACCTATAGCCTCCGAAAAAAGCTGGCAAAAATTATGTTCTGAAGCAAAATAATGGTCGATACCCCGATTTTGTACCTTTGCGCCGTTCATGAGCGCGAAATTATTCAGCAGTCGATTGGTTTGGCATACAGGTTTATCACTTTAAAAAGTGACTTTTATTACTTCTTAAATCATCCGGGGGAACACATGAGTATCAGGGAGATCTTTCCAATAGACAAATGGGATTTCAAAAGCGAGTCCATCCTTGCCAATTTACCGGAAGAGGATTTTAAGTTGCTGACTGCCAATAGCTCCGAACATGTATACAGCAAAGGAGAGATCATTTTCAAAGAAGGTTTCTATCCTACAGGGATCTATTTCATCAAAAGAGGAAAAGTAAAAAAATATAAAGGAACGGCCGATGGTGGTGAACAGATCATCTATGTAGCCAATTCCGGGGAACTGATCGGTTATCATGCCATCCTTTCAGAAGAACGTTTCCCGGATTCTGCTGCCACCCTCGAAGAGTGCAATATCGTTTTCATTCCCCGGGAAGACCTGCTGACCGCCCTGGCTCACTCCAATATCCTGAATAGTCGCTTACTCAAGACCCTCAGCCATGAGTTTACTGTACTGGCCAACAGGATCGCTTTATTGGGGCAACGCCCGGTGCGGGAACGCCTGGCCTTACAGCTGATCGTGCTTCGCGAAAAATATAAACAGGATTTTCAACCAGGGATGCATGTGGAGATCGATCTCTCCAGGGAAGACCTGGCCAATATCGTAGGCACCGCCAGGGAAAATATCGTAAGGATACTTTCTGAATTCAAAGACGAAGGGATCCTCTCCACGAAAGGAAGAAAGATCTTTATCCACGATATCAAGAAGCTCATCGGTATCACTAATTTCAAGTGATGCAGCTTTCTTACCAGGTCCTTTCTTTCATCAGCTCATCCAACTGCTTCCTCGTCATCGGTACCTTCGAAGGATTGTCCTTCAGCCATTGCAGGAAATCTTTCCTGATCTCATCTGTCCAGGAAGCATCGATCTGCCCCGGTGTGTAAATACCCGACTTCAGTCTTGCATGACCGAATTCATCTTTCAGTGCAATGAACTCACAATAAACGATCGTTCTTTCAGCCAGATGGGCAGGAATAAAAACCACTCCTTCCTTTTTGCCGAGCACCAGGTCGCCAGGTAAGGCAATAGCCCTGCCGATGCGGATGGGATAATTGATCCCGGTCATGGTCACATGCTTCAGGAAAGAAGGGTCGAAGCCCCTCACAAAACCGGAGAACCCGTCGATCGCTTCCAGCCCTTGCAGGTCACGTACTCCTGCATCGAAGACCACACCGGTGTGGGTTTTCGAGAAAATGGAATTGCCGAGATTGTCGCCGATCAACGTACCATCTATTACTTTCGAAAATCCATCTGCCACATACACATCGCCCTTGCCCAATACATCGATGGGCCAGGAATTGGTGGCCCCGATACGCCCTTCCGCCTTTCCTGTTGCTTTGATCAGGCTATCCATATCAGGGCGGGAGGGCATGAACTGTGCCGTTACCACCCGGCCCACCAGCACTTGCTCAGGATGTATGATCTTCCACCCGGATTCAAACTGGTTGGTATATCCCTGGTTCTGCAAATATTGCCAGCAATCTTCCAGAGAAATATTCGCCAGCCTTTTGATCAGGCTATCGGAAACCTTTGGCCTGCCATCAGGAAATCGTTCGCCTGTCCACCTGGAAGTGTAAGCGATCAATTGCTCTTTGGGCATAACGATCTGTTGCGCTGCTGTATGCATGGCAACAAATAAAAGACAGATCATTTGTACAGTGGTCAGCAATCTTTTCATTTGAATTTAGTTTTAGGAAGAAAACAATTCACTGCTCGTTCACAGCCGCCATCTTCAATCCCTTTTCAGTACGATCTTTGTCAACCGGAGGTTTTCGATGCCAATACGAAGCGAGTACCGATCCGGTAATATTCATCAAAGGGCCGAAGATGGCCGGCGCCAGCCCTACCGTAGCGATCTTGCCCATTGCTTTCGCCAGCCCGGAAGCGAGCCCGCCATTTTGCATACCTACTTCAATGGCGATGGTACGGCAATCCCGCTCACTCATCCTGAATAACCGTCCACTCCAATAACCTAGCGCATACCCGGAAACGTTATGGATCAATACAAGCAGCACCAATTTGGGACCGATGGTCAACAAACTGTCGCGACCTGCAGCCGTGATGATAACGATGATGAAGGCGATACCCGCCATCGACACCACAGGCATCGCTTTGTGCAGCCATTCAAATTTGTTGTTGAACAGTTTATTGAAGATCAGCCCTGCCATGATCGGGATGATCACCATCCTGAATATATCCAGCATCATATCCAGGATATCGATACGGATGAATGCACCAGCCAACAGGTTCATCAGCAAAGGCGTAACAAATGGTGCCAGTAAGGTGGAGATGGCTGTGATAGTTACCGACAAAGCAAGATTGGCTTTGGCAAGATAGGAGATCACGTTGGATGCCATGCCATTGGGCGAACAACCGATCAAAATGATCCCTGCTGCGATCTCCGGCGGAAAGCCACTAAGGTTCGCCAGGGTAAAACCGATCATCGGCATGATGATATAATGGCTGATCACTCCTATCAGCACGCCCTTCGGCATCTTTATCACTCCTGCAAAATCCTGGAAACTCATGGAAGTCCCCATGCCGAACATGATCAATTGGATCAACGGCGATATCAGCACGGCAAACCTGAACCCATTCAGCGAAACAAAGTAACGGGGATAGAACAACGCTGTTGTGACGGCTGCGAAAATGACCATCGTAAATGAGAATCCTTTCAATACAGGGTATGCCCTGAATCCAATGGCCAATAAAATAAAGAACAAAATATACAGGGGACCAGCAAAATAAACAGACCCTGCTATTGTCAAACCTGCTGCAATCGGCATTACAATAAATGACAACCAGAGTGCTGCCTTCAATAGCGGCCTTGCTTTTACCCCGGGTTCCATTTTTTCAGCATCCATACATTATTTTTTTGAGGAAGGAGGGTAGATGGGATAGGCGATGCCATTGAGGTCGTACACGATCCTTCCATCACGGATGGTCATGGCGCATTCCAGTTTTTTATTTCCTGTGATCCTGTAACCGGTGTAATCATAGAATCCGAAACTGCCTTCGCGAATATTGAGGATGGCAATATCAGCCACAGCGCCGATAGAAAGATGGCCCAGGTCTTCGCGTTTGATCTCCTGTGCCGGCGTAATGGTACTGGCCCTGATCAGGTCCGGGAAAGCCATGCCCATTGCCATGAAAGCAGACATTACATTCAGTTGATCTTTCATGGCATTGTTCATGCTTCCTGAGTGCAGATCTGTACTGATGCTGGAAGGAAGAAAGCCCTGTTTGATGGCAGGGATCGCTTGTGAATAGCGGAAACTGATGCCTCCGAACCCGACATCGAAAAAGATACCGCGTTTGCGCGCTTCCCAAACGAAAGCTCTCAGCTTGCCGGTAGCTTCATCAACAATTGGCTCGCGGGTGGGGGAGAGGTTCCCGAAACTATGCGTGAAGATATCTCCCGGCCGCAGATGTTTCATGAATAACTCTTCCAACGATAAGGCAGGCTTGCTTCCTCCAAAATCGATCATCACCGGAATGCCAGCCAGTTTGCCGGCAGCCACCGCGCTGTCTACCGCCCGCCAGTCGTGCCCCTGGTAATGCGCCACTTTGATGCCCACGATCAGGCCGAGATTTTCTTTCGCAAGTGTCGCGATCATCTTTGGCTCCATATCATTCGCATTCTGTTCGTATGCGCCACCACGCATGCCTTCGCCAATCACATTCAGCATACAGAGCACACGGGTTTTGGAATGATCGATGATATTCTTTTTGAAAATGCTGAAGTTCTTCCATCCGGCCCCGCCTGCGTCCACAACAGTGGTTACGCCTACGCGGAACGTGAAACCATCCGGCGGCAGGGCTTCCAGCCCATCGCTCAGGTAATGATCAGGTTGAGTGCCAAAGAAAACATGTGCATGCAGATCGATGAGGCCGGGCGTAACATACAAGCCTTTCGCATTCACAACCTGAACGGCATCCCCATCGATATGCTTTGCCAGTTTCACGATCTTTCCCTTATCGATCGCCAGGTCCATTACGGCATCGATATGGTTCTTAGGATCAATTATATGCCCCTCCCTGATCAGGATAGAATATTGCTGGGCGCGCAAATGGTGCATCCCCAACAGCAGGGATAGAAAAAACAATGATCTCATTTTCTTGATTTCTTTATTGGATCAAAATCATCAGGAACCAGCAATGGCAATACAATCCATTTCAACCAATGAATCGCCTGGAACACCGCCTTTGGCCACTGCTACGGTTGTGCGTACGGGTGGGTTCTTCCCGAATCGTCCCTTATATACTTCGTTCATGCCTTTGTAATCGGCGATATCGTTCAGGTATACCGTTACTTTCAACACTTTCTCCATCGACGATCCGGCCTTGATCAATTCCGCTTCCAGTTCTTTCAATACGATCTCCGTATGGGCCTTGATCTCAAATGGCGCCACATGCGCTCCTTTGCCTGCAATATACACCAGGCCATTGTACTTCACATGGCCTGAGAAGAGTGGCACCTGTTGATCATCTTCTGCATAGGTGATACTGCCTGCAGTTCTTTCCCCTTCGGTAGGGCTGTTGTCCGCTGCATTCGCCGCTGCACTGAATCCGGCAATGCCTGCCACTGATGCCAGTAGTTTTTTCAAAACGGATCTTCTTTGCTTTTCCATAATTTCTGTTTTAGAATTGAATAAAAATGGATTTGTTATTGCATCGCTTTCATAAGGATCTCCTTTATTCTTTTTGCTACGATGGCTACCTGTTCGGGTTTCAACAGCACTACGCCGATGGATAGCTTGTCTTTCCTGCTGCCCGCGAAAATGCTGGGCCTTCCTTCCAGCAATTGCTTCACCACTTCTGCCGGACTGATCCTCACCTGGCCCTGGTCCCAACTGATCAACATTCCCGGAAATGCATTTGCAGGGCCATCAGGGATGGTGGTTTCGGCAACCAGGGAGGGAATGGAAGAAAGATGCGTACTGATGAATTGGATGCGATCCAGCCATTCCTGCCATTCTTTTTGATGATCTTTCTGCAAATAGACCTTGAGGGCGGCATACATGCCGAAGATCTCTTCCTTGTTCACTTTCATAGGGCGGCCGATCGGACATTCGTGTGGACTATGATTCAGTTTGGCGGCTTCTATCAGGTCCTTTCTGCCGAAGAGAAGGCCGGCGCTCTGCGGGCCGCGGATCATTTTTCCGCCCGAAAAAGTGATGAGGTCGAAGCCGATCTGTTGGTATTTGAACAGGTTCTCTACAGGTGGCACATCGGCAGCGGCATCTATAAAACTGGGGATACGGTGCCGTTTGGCAATGGCAACAAATTCTTCGTGGGTGATGCTGCTCTCGTCTGCTGCATTGAAGAAGAGTGCCATCACGGTATTTCCGTTGATCGCTTTTTCCATTTCTTGCGCACCGGTCACGTCCACTATTTTCACACCGGTATTCCGTACTGCCTGATCAAAAAGATAGCGATGCGATTTTTGCATGATCACTTCTTTCGGAGGCCCGGGCAGATTGGGGAGGGCCCTGATCTTTTGCGGGTCGTTGCCGGTGATGCAGGCTGCCGTGCCGATAGTGAGCGCGCAGGCAGCGCCTGAGGTCACCATCGCTGCTTCCACCTTCAGCATCTCCGCGATCTTCGCTCCGGCCTTGTCCTGCAATTCATACATATTGGCGAAATCATGCGCGGTGGATTGGATCGCTTGCAATACTTCGGGCAACATCAGTGAGCCAGAAAGGAATGTCATGGTCACCAGGGCATTGATGATCGGCGTTACGCCCAACTCACTGAACAGATCTGTATTGGGGTCGAAATTGCTGTAAGCCTGTGTGGGAGCGGCTGACAAGGAGGCAAAGGGCATAGCCCCTGCAATCGGCAGCATCGATATATTCCGGATAACATCTCTTCTTTTCATAAAGAAAAATTGTAGAGGTTAATGAGTGATTTATTTTGTGCGAAGCATTTTCCATTCACGGCCAGGCTCATCGGCCAGGAAACTTTCGATATTTCCCTTGTCCATCAACGTTACAAAAACGGTCTTCCCGTCCTTCCCGCCGAAAGCCAGGTTGGTGGTCTGTTTGCCGCCAACGGGTATCTCTCTGAGTAGCTCACCGCCCGGAGATATCTTGGCTACTACTCCTTTCCCGAATCGCGCCAGCCAGATATTCCCTTTGATATCGCAACGCATGCCATCCACTGTATGATCAGGGAATTGGATCAGCACTCTCCGGTTACTGATGGTGCCGTTTGTCAGATCGTAGGCCCAGATGAATTGTCCGCCATTCACGTAAAGGGTCTTTTCATCCGGGCTTACCTCGATGCCATTGGCCGCGCCCTCGCTCAGGCTGTCAAGCAGCGTAGTGGTACCATCGGGATCCACTCTCCATATGCGGCCTGTATTGGTCTTGAAATCAGGATCGCTGGCATACAACCTGTCCTTGCTGTCGATGGCGATATCGTTCGGCTGATGCATGCGAGGCTCATGAGCCAGTACGGTAATTTGTAAGGTTGAAGGATCCACTTTCAATATATTATGACCGGTGTAATCGGCTATCAGCATCTCTCCCTTGCTGTTGAACCGTATCCCGTTGCCCACGCTTCCTTTGGGGAGAGTGACGTATATGGAAGCAGTGCCATTTTCTGCTACCTTTCCGATGGTGCCTACCGTTTGGAAATTCACTGCGTACAGTACACCGTTCCTGTCTACCGCCGGGCCTTCCACATCACTGGTAAAGCTGTTGACGGGCGTAAGGATGGTAGCTTTGAATAATTCTTTGGAAGCCTTCGTTTGTGCACAGGCTGCAAGCGTGATCACCAACGCTGCCATTGAACATGAAAGAGGGATGAGTTTCATGAATGAATTTTTTTAGTTGGGTAATACAAACGCCATCACCATTCCGGCAGGATGTTCCTTATTGCCTGCAACGGACACTGCGATGTATTGTTTTCCATTTGCTTTGTAGGATGAGGGAGTGGAAGAGGAGAACGATGGCAAGGCATATTCCCAAACCTGTTTTCCTGTTTTTGTATCATAGGCCATCAATCGCTTGTCCCTTCCTCCTCCGATGAATACGAGCCCCCCGGCTGTAACCATGGGGCCCGGTGATCCGGTGGACCCGGTAGGAGGATCTCCTTTTTTCTGAAGCTCCGGCAGGTTACCAGTGGGAACGATCCAGAGGTAATCGCCGGTATTCAGGTTGATGGCATTCAAGGTTGCATAAGGTGGTTTGATGGCCGGACGGTCTTCGGGATCGCGCCACTGCATATAGGCCAGGGTATTGAGGTACATCACGCGTGGATCTTGTTTACTTGTATCGGTGCTTGTTCTCAGGTTCGATTTACGGTTGAGCCGGATCTCATTGAGGTCTTCCGTATTGGGAACACCAGGTTCCCGCCATTTATCGTACAGATAATTGATCACCGCTTTTTCTTTTCCATTCAGTATCCTGGCAAATGGGGGCATTTTGCCGGCACCTTCCCGAACCCTTTGCAGGGCCTGATCTTCAGGCATTCTCTTTTTCAGATCAACCAGTGACGGATAGAGTGGCTCACTGCCGGTTCTGTCTTCTTTGTGGCAAGATGCGCAGTAGGTGATGTACACTTCCCTTCCATTCACCTGCTCCTGCTCCGGCCCTGACAATATTGAATTATCGATCTTCACCAGTTGATCGATCTCGGGAGATTCATTCGATTTCAGGTAAATGATATGAGTGGAAGGATCGAAGGCAGCGCCGCCCCATTCCGATCCGCCGATGGTGCCGGGAAAATTGATGGAACCTTTCAGCGAGGGAGGAGTGAACAGTCCATCGTACCTGCTTCTCCTGAACTGCGCCAGCAGTGAGTCGCGCGAATCAGGGGAGAAATCCGACAGATCATTTTCCGTCAGCAGGTGGCGGGCATAAGGCTTTGGCCTCAGCGGGAAGGGCTGTGTGGGCCATGCTTTCTCGCCGGGCACATCCGATGCCGGTACCGGCTTTTCTTCAATGGGGAAAACAGGAATGCCCGTCTCACGGTCAAGCACATACAGGAATCCCACCTTGGATGTTTGCGCCACGGCATCGATCAATTTCCCCTCTTTTTCCAGCGTTACCAGGTTGGGTGGCGCCGGCAGGTCATAATCCCAGAGATCGTGATGGATAGTTTGAAAATGCCAGATATGTTTGCCGGTGCTGGCATCCAGCGCTACCACGCAGTTGGCGAAAAGATTTTTCCCTTCGCGGTCAGCCCCATAGAAATCGTAGGAAGGGGAACCGGTGGAGAAGAATACCATGCCTCTTTTTTCATCTATGCTCATGCCGGCCCAGCTATTGGCGCCGCCTGCATATTTCCAGGCGTCTTTGGGCCATGTTTCGTAACCGGTCTCACCGGGAAGGGGGATGGTGTGAAAGGTCCATACGAGTTTACCCGACATCACATCATAGGCCCTTACATAGCCTGGCTGTGAGCCATACAATTCCCCTACCATATTACCGATGATGATTAGGTTCCTGAAAATAATGCCCGGAGAAGTGGGTTTTACGGAGATCAGTTTCGGATCGTCCCTGATACCAACGTTCATGCTTACGCGACCGCTATCTCCAAAGCTTTGAATGATCTTCCCTGTTTCCGCATTCACTGCAAACAACCAGTCGTCACCGGTGAAGAGTATCCTTTTATCTTTTCCGGAAGGATCTTCCCAATAAGTGACGCCGCGGAAAGGGCCGCCACCCGGCCCACCGTTGAAGGGATCGAATTCCCAGATCTTATGACCGGTGGCTGCATCCAGCGCATAGATCCTGCGCCTCGCAGATGCGGTATACATGATCCCGTCTATGATGATGGGATTGCATTGACTGCCATTGAAGCGGGATCCTTCCGCTGCATCATCCGGATAGAATGTCCAGGCCACCTGTAAATTGTTTACATTCTGAGCACTGATCTCTGTGAGCGGAGAGTAACTGGAGCTGGCTGCATCGGCCTTGTAAGTACTCCAGGACCTGTCTGACTGCTGACTGCAGGAAAAAAAGAAAAATGGAAGCAGCAGGCAGGCTGGTTTTATATGGTTTGAATACAATCGGATTAAGTCATTCATAAATCAGCAATCATTTGTGTGAAGAATTACCGGACCAGTGTTCGCACATAGGCTACCAGCGCCGGATTACCGGGCTCTGCCTTGATATGCGGCGGAAGTTTTCGCAGTAACCATTGCATGCGCCAGGAGAACGACTGCCCTGGATTCAGTTCAGTATAAGTACCCTGGTGCTCTATTTCCACATAGCTTTTGTGAGGGACATCCTTATTCGCATACAGTTCCACTTCTCCTTCTTTGGGAGCGGCGGCTTCAAAAGGGATATCGGGGAATTTTTTGATCAGGATGATATTGCCGTTCACCTGGGCAAACCAGCCTTCGCGGCCATCGGAATAAAGTTGGGTATCTCCTGAATCGGGAATTTTCTGCTGATCATAGATATACCAACAGATGCCGCTCCTGATCATTGTTTGCGGGATCAGCCCACCACGGAGCTTGCCCTTGCCCATGGGAAAAAAAGAAAACCCGTTGGGGTGCACCCTGGTCACTTCCCAGGGTGCTACCTTTTGGAGCGTAGGCGAGTGGTTGGTAATGATGTATTCGAGGTTGTAAAGCTCATTGGTGCTGTCAGCCGAAAAGATCCTGGTAACGGAGAGGCCTGACCGCGGATCAGTTTCGCTTTCCATTCTTACACTATTCCCTTCCAGCCGGATAGTACAAGGTTTATTGTCCCAGGCAGCAGGGGGCGGCCAGTTCCAATCGCTTTGAGGGCTGGGCCAGAAAGTAGATCCCCAGTTCTCTTTGTTCACCAGGCTATCGGTAAGGAAGTTATGCCCTCCGAGGGTCAGCCTGGTGATACGGCCTCCCAGGGTGGGCGTAATTTCCATGGATTGCCCTTGCGCACAACTGATCGTATAGTGGTTGCCATTATAAACGGGCAACGGTCCCTGACATATGCAGGCGGCGGGAATACAGGTAAAACTGGCGGCCAGCCACAAGTGAAATTTCATATGGTGTTTTTTAAGGATCAGTTCCAATCATTGGCCACATCGTTACCGACGGCCTTGTTCGATTGTCTTTCACCCAGCGGTATGGGCAGCAGCAGGTGCTTGTCCTCAAATGCATGCTGGCCGGGACCTGCCGGGCGTTCCGCATTCATGGTCTGTTTGGCGATGCCCCATCTCCTGAGATCGAACCACCTGGATTGTTCCCCCGCCAGCTCTATCTGACGCTCACGCCTGACCGCAATCCGGGCATTGACCTGATTCAGTGAAGTTGGATAATTCACCGCCTGAACGGAGAGCCGGTTCCTTACATCATTGATCAGGGTCATGGCTGCAGGTAGCTGTACATTTTGTTCGATATAACATTCTGCCAGCATCAGTTTCACATCGGCAAAGCGAACAACCTGTGTATTGATGCCGCTCATCGGTGCTTCCGTGTATTGCTGGTATTCGTAGGGTTCATATTTTCTCCAGGTATTCGGCAGCGGTGGAGGAACATCGTGGAATATTTCCTGGTCAGCGTAGAGCAGGGGCCCTGAAGGACAATGATCGCAGATCTCGATATCTCCTCCCGAGCCGGGTGAACCGTACCAGGTAAGCGCTGCACGGGGATCGAGATAGGGGGTGCCATTCTGTGGATTGGGATAGGAGAAGGCAGCTACCAGCGGATCGGGGACTATCACATTGAACCAGTCGTTGAATCCGTATTCCTGCGCCCTTCCAGTGTGGGCCGTCTTCCCATCAGCGCCTTCCCAACCCCAGAACATATAGTACTGCGTATTCGGCGTGGTGTATAAATGGTTCACGGCAAAGATGACCTCGGGAGAATTGATATTGTCTTCAGAGAAAAGATGATCGAAACTGGGATCCAGCTCATACTGAAAAGGAGCCTTCGTCAGTTTTTCGAATTGCGCTGCTGCCTCAGGATACTTGTGCTGGGAGAGCAGGGCTTTTCCCAGATAGGCGATGGCGGCACCCTGGGTAGCCCGGCCCAGATCTTCTGCTTGGTTCTCGTATTCCACCGGCAGGTCTTTAGCGGCTGCTGTGAATTCTTCTTCCACTATCTTCCAAACATCGGCTACTGCTGCCCGTGGCTCTTCATTGCGGAGGGAGGCATCGAAGTCCAGCTTCAGCGGCACCCTTCCCCAGCAGGATACCAGGTAGTAGTAACCGAAGCCGCGAAGCCAGTGTGCTTCTGCGATATATTGTTTTTTCAGTTTTTCTTCATCAGCATCGGCAGGCGTCCATTTGGCCATTACTTTCAAGGCCAGGTTGGCCCTGAAGATCATACGATACAGGGATGCCCACATGAATACCAGGTCTTCATTGCTATTGGTGAAACTATAATCGGCCAATTGCAGTTCCGTTCCCACCAGCGAAAAGGCAGGCGAAGCATCATTGGCCAGCAGGTCGAAGTTGAAATACCATTCGCGGCTCATCATACCACCATGGTTGAATACGGCGTAGCCCGCAATGATGGCTTCGTTGAATTGTTTTTGTGATTTGAAATAGCTGGTTGCGTCGTACGCATTCTCGTTTTTCGTATCCAGCAAACTTTTGCTGCAACCCGAAGCAATGACCAGGATGGCGCAAAAAATGGAAAATATTTTCGTTTTCATCCTTGTGATATTTTTAATTGAACTTGTCTGAATGATTGTTTAGAAAGCTAGTCGCAGTCCCAACTGAAAACTGCGGGAATGCGGATATCCGGCCCTGTCTACGCCCCTGTCGAAAATACCGCCACCTACTTCCGGGTCAAATCCGGAGTATTGGGTGAAGGTGAGCAGGTTCTGACCGGTCACATAGATCCTCAAACTGGAGAGGGCATTCCGTGTCCATGATCTCAGTAGTGACGTGGGGAAATTATAGCCAAGGGTGATATTGCGTACCCGGAAATAAGCACCATTCTCTACGTACCAGGATGAGATACGTTGTACGTTCACAGGTACATGTTGCCCGATCCTGGCGATATCTGTAACGTCCCCGGGTTTCTGCCAGCGATCCAGGATATCCGTTTTGCCGTTGAAAGGCAATGCAAATCCCTTCATGTAGAAATTTAGCCCATTCACCAGGTCTACGCCTGCAAGGCCCTGGATGCCGATCATCAGGTCCCATCCTTTGTAGCCCAGCCCGATATTGCCTCCATAGCTCCATTTCGGAATGGGATTGCCGATCACGGTTTGATCCTTATCGGTCAGGATACCATCTCCATCAACGTCTTTGTATATGCGATCTCCCGGCAACAATCCATTTTGGTAAACGGCATTGGGATCACCGGTCTTTTTCCTGGCGGCCTCATTGTATTTGTCGATATCTGCTTCATCGATGGCAACATGATCATACACGTATCCATAGAATGATCCGATGGGATAACCCACATCGGTGATGGTGGAAGTGGGCACATCGAAGAAGCTGCCCGAGTTGATGGGCACGGCGCCCTGTGTGCCCAGGGAGGTGACTTCATTCTTGTTGTAAGCGGCATTCAGACTGATATTCCAGGTGAGATCGCCTCTCTTGTCGGCATAGCCTGCCGTCACCTCGATGCCCCTGTTGAAAGCAGAGGCGGCATTGATCAGTTGCTCATTGCCTGCTCCATCCACGCCACCATAACCGGTGGAATAGGGCAGTGGTACGCGCACGAGCAGATCGCGGTTATCCCTGTTATAGTAACCGATGCTGAGTGAGAGCTTGTTGTCCAGGAAAGTGGCATCGATACCAATATCAGTGGAATAAGTGGTTTCCCATTGCAGGTCAGGCGTGAAGGGAATGGCCACGGTAGCGCCATTCTGTAATATCTCTCCGGTGCCGAGCGGGTATACCACAGTATTGTTGGCGCCGGTCCAAACATTGGATTGGTACGCATACCCGGAGATATTGGAGTTGCCCGTTTTACCCCAGGAGCCGCGCAATTTGAGATCGGAAATGAATCCCAGCTTATGCATGAACTTCTCATCGGACAATCGCCAGGCGAGGCCTACGGAAGGGAAATAGCCTACGCGGTGATCGGGCGCAAACAGGGATGTGGCATCACGCCTGGTGGTTACGGAGAAAATATATTTCTCGTTGAAGGTGTAGCCCAGGCGGCCGAAATAGGAAATGAACCTTTCCGTTGAGTTGGCGCGCGCAAGATTGATGGCGGCTGTTTTGGCTGCACCGATCTGGTGGATATCGTCATTGGCGAACTCACTGCCACTGAGCTGTACGGAGCGATAAAGGCCATTGTCCTTGTACGACATACCCGCTGTCAGGTTGATGGCGTGTTTATCGAAGGTTTGATCGTAGTTGAAATAATTCTCAAAGATATAGCCGAGGTTGTAAGAATAGGACTCGCTGATCTGGCTCTGCGTCACCAATTGATTGGCTGCATAGGTTGGATTGAAATTGTAGTATTGATCAAAGTCGTACGTGATGCCCATCTGGGAGCGGAATTTGAGGCCGCGCAACAGTTGCAACTCTCCAAACAATTGCAGATAATTATTGAGACTGCGGTCCCTCACATCTCGCAGGGATGGCTCTATGAGCGGGTTCTGGCTATCGTTTGCATCTTTGGCACTGGTGGCGATGCCGAATCCTCCCAATGTATTGTTGGGATCCAGTACAGGAATATAGGGAGGCATTCGCAGACCATTGATCAGGTTGGCGGAGATGCCTCTGTTCACGCTGTACCGGATGCTGAGTTGCTGCCCGAACTTGAATCTTTTACCGGCTTTCTCTTCCAGGCTAACCCTGAGGTTCATACGCTGGAAGTCTGCACCGATCACCTGCCCGGATTGTTTTGTATAGCCGGTGGACACAGTATAATTGAAATTGTCGGAAGATCCTCCGATATTCAGGTGGTGCTCCTGTATCCTACCTGTTCTGAACATTTCATCCTGCCAGTCGGTGCGGCTTACCAATGCATCGGGCGTGTTCAGGTAGGCGGGCAGGCTCACATCGGGGTTATTGCCGAACCACTCCTTGACGATGGACACATATTGAGCGGCATCCATCAGCTTGAAACGTTTCCAGGGTTTTGAGATGCCGGCATATCCATCGTAACTCACTTGTGGTTGTTTGTTTTTGGGCCGGCGCGTGGTGATGATCACTACGCCATTGGCGCCTTGTGCGCCATAGATGGCCACGGAGGCCGCATCTTTCAGCACGGTGATATCCTGCACATCATAAGGGCTGAGGGAGTTGAAAACACTTTCATTGCTTTGTATCCCATCGATAACATAAAGTGGTTGTGTGCTGGTGA
>JAGIAP010000260.1 GCA_017744805.1 Chitinophagaceae bacterium
GTTTTAATTGTTTGTTGGTTTTCCTGAAAGCATCTGCGCGTTTGCTTGTACAATAAATAAGACGCAGCTTTTTCTCCGATGTTACAATTCGGTTGC
Source organism: Chitinophagaceae bacterium (assembly GCA_017744805.1). Classification (GTDB taxonomy): domain Bacteria; phylum Bacteroidota; class Bacteroidia; order Chitinophagales; family Chitinophagaceae; genus Pseudobacter. The sequence goes on from JAGIAP010000260.1 coordinate 97, forward strand.
ATCATTTTTCCACTTTAACAATTGAAACCTTTCATACGGCATTATTGCCGCTCGCCCTCGATGGAGAGGTTTTCCCAACTGTTTTGGCGCACAACAGTGGTTTGGGATAGCTTGTCGTGCCAGTTGCCGCCCCATAAAAAGGAGAAGGCGTCAAAGGGGATAAGCCTGAGCAGTGAGCGGCTAAGGGCCTTTCGGGTGCTCATTGTTTGCTCATTGCCCACTACGCAGGAATTAGTGAGGCTTTGCCCGGGTGTTTGGCGGAAAAGGGATTCGGAGAGGAAGAAGTATAGAAAACAGGCTAGCATCAGTAAACCCAGGATGATGTATTTATCTGTCTCCCTGGTGGTTCCCAAGAGTGCCCAACCGATCTTTGTTAAGGAGACCATGAGCAGTACATCTATAATATAATGAAGGAGCCTCGTGCGCCTGGGCACCACTTCAACAATGGTGAATTCCGAAATATTTATGCGGGGGATCTTTGATTGGGAATAGGATTTCCATAATACAAGGCAAATGAGAAGATCGATACCAAATCTTATCAAAGCGAAAAATCCGTACAAGTCATCCCAGGTTGGTCTAAACTGGGTCAACAATAACACGAATATGGGTAGATTTAGCAGGAAGCCCAGAATAAAAGAGACTCGTAGTGCCTGCAGCGCTTTTGTCTTTTGTATCCTGGAAGGGCTTACCAGGTAGAAAATGGAAGCACCGATGTAAAGCATGGAAATGAGATCATCGGTTAATAATTTCAGGAAATATGGCGCATTGAAGAAGACTGTGGCGGGGTTCTTTAGAAAATCTGCGATAAAGCGCTCATTCTGAAAATTCCAAAATGCGGTAGCCCCAATGATGGATACAGGGATCATCAACACTGCTATGGCCAATAATACTCTCAAGCCTGATCAATTTCTTCGCCTTCAAAAACGATATCTTCCCAACTATAGGTATACACCACGGCGGTACCCGAAGCTTTATCATGCCAATCGCCATTCCAGAGGAACGACAATGCGTCAAAAGGGATCAATCTGGCGAACGCTCTTCCCACTACCCGCAATCCTCCCATATTGCCATGGGAAGCCACCACGCATGAATTGGTGAGCATCTTGCCCAGGGTTTGACGGAACATGATCTCAGAGAGGAAATAGTAGACCAAGATATTAGCCCAACTGACCAGGGAATTGATGATCACTGCATCGTATCCGGCACTATAATATCTTCTCGGATATTGATACCAGTTATACGAGATAGTGGTAATGAAGAGCAGATCCACAAAATAATGAAGGAATCTATGCCCCCTGGTAGTATAGGAAACCATCTCATAATTCTCCAGGCTGATAAAGGGGACTTGATCTGCCGGCTTGGAGATCCAGAGCACAACCGCGGTAAAGATCATGATCAGGTACCGGAGGACAAGCAGCAAGCTGTTACCGTCCGGTGAATTATCAAGATACCGGAATTGAGCATAGATGGCCGGAAGGGTGAATACGAAACTGATCACAAAGACGAACCTGATCAGTGAATAGGCCTTTCTTTTGATGGCAGGATTTTGTGAAGAGAAATACACTACAGGTGCTACGATATTGAAGAGTGTCAATAATTGAAGAAGGACGAATTTCCAGATGTCGATCCAGTTGGATGGGTTTGATATTGCTTCCTGGAAAAGGTATTGCAGGTATTTAATATTACCGAAGTCCCATATGATCATGTAAGTGATAAGGGTAATGGGAATAAGGGCAATAACGATGTCTCTCAGACTTTTCATAGTACGGGTTTCTGTGGATGCTAAGATAATTGAATGATTGAGACTTTCTAATTCTGTTGCTGTAATTGCACTTCTTCATCCTCGAAAACCATATCCTTCCAGCTTCCGTTGTACACTACAGTGGTACCGGAGAACTGGTCGTGGAAATTACCACCGAAAAGGAAGGAAAGGGCTTCGAGCGGGATGAGGCGGGAAAGGGTCCTCCAAAGGATCTTGCTGGCAACAGGGGGGCCATTGGTGCCGGCAACACAGGAGTTGGTGAATATCTTGGTAAATGTCTGCCGGAACAGCAGCTCCGATAAAAAGTAAAAAAGAATAATTTGAAACAGCAGGTAACCTGTTTCCGGTAGCACCTGGTTGTCTTCCGGGCTTATAGCAAACACGAAATAAGGATCCCAGGTATAAGTGGCAGAAAGCAGGAACAAGGTGTCCAGTACCAGGTGGTAAGCACGATGGAGCGTTGAAGTATGGGCCACTATCGGGTATTGCTGAACCACAATGAGAGGGATATCTTTTTCCGGTTTTACATTGTAGATGATGAAGGAAGCATACAAAAAGAACAAGGCTCCAAGAATATAGGGCCAGTTATCTGCAAAAGGAACGACGAAAGATTGCCTTACCCACTCCGGCAGCCCAACCAGGCAAGAGATCACTGCGATGTATCGTACAACGGCATATATTTTTTTCCGAAGCGCGCCCTCAGGCATAAGCAGGAAAACGATCGGGAGAACCATCATCACCAGTGAGGCCAAAGTGTACAATACGAACCTTATGATTGAAAAGCATCGCAGTGGGGTGAATTCGGAGTCGGTCAAAAGATAAAACAAGACCCTTTGAGCAGCGAACTGAGCCTTCACTATCAGCAGGCAATTCACAACAGGGATAAGTATCAAAAGGATTGGAAGCTGCTTTTTCATGATTCGGTTAAGTGCAGCTAATATACTCTTTTCCTAATTCTTCTTCGATTTACATCGATTGTACTGTTTCACTATCATCGGCAATTGTTCTGTTACGTTCTTCACCTGGTTGATACTTGTCAACACTGCATCGCAATCAGCAAAGAATGCCCGCAATTGCTTTTTGGTGGTATGGAACAGGCTATTGGTTTGAAACCGAAGTACATCGCCCTTTTTGATCAGGCAATGTTCAGTGATGATGGCGCGCTCCCCCTGCACATACATATCATAGTTATACTTGCCGGGCTTCGCTTTATAGTATTGGTATTTGTAATACCTGATATTCTCCTCTTCGTTCAATACCTGGGCAAAGATGAGGGTGCTGCTATCTTTCAGGGCGGTGGGCTCTCCGAGGTCCAGCACGGTAAAGATCTTCCAGGTCTCCAGCATATTGATGGCAAATCTTTTCACCTGTGCTGGCAGCAAACGGATCCGGCTTCCGTCACTATTCTCGAATAGTGCCGAGAAGTATAAAGAATCCAGGTTTTTGGCGATGATATAACCGAAGCTGGTGTCCTTATTTTTATTGATATACCATGCTTCATAACGACCCTCATCCGCCCAAAGAGCGATGGTGAAAAAAAGGCAGCAGGCTAGGAGAAGGAGCTTTTTCATATGCAAAAAGGCTGTCTTGGTACAGACAGCCTTTTAAAGCTACAAATTCGCTTCTTTATTATTTATTCCAACTCTTATGTCCAATTGGCCTTTGCCAATTATTAAGACATCGATTTGGCTACTTTCTTCCTTTCTTCTTCATCCAGGATGGTCTTACGCATACGGATGTAGTTGGGAGTAACCTCGATACACTCGTCGAACTGGATATATTCCATGCACTCTTCGAGGGTCATCAGGGTTTTGGGAGCGATACGTGTTGCATCATCGCTACCGCTGGCGCGGTGGTTGGTGAGTTTCTTACCTTCAGTGGCATTCACTACCAGGTCGCCTGGCTTGATATGCTCGGCAATGATCATACCTGCGTATACATCTTCACCCGGGTCAACAAAGAAGGTACCGCGGTCCTGCAGTTTATCGATAGAGTAACCGGTTGTTTTTTCAGTGTTCTTGGAGAGCAGTACACCGTTGTTCCTTCCGGGGATGGAACCTTTCCAGGGTTTGTATTCGCTGAAGCGGTGCGCCATTACAGCTTCGCCGGTAGTGGCGGTGAGCATTTGTGTACGCAAACCGATCAGGCCTCTGGAAGGGATATCGAATTCCAGGTGTTGCATTTCGCCCTTGGTTTCCATCACCAGCATTTCGCCTTTGCGACGGGTAACCAGGTCGATCACTTTGGAAGCGAACTCCTGCGGAACGTCCACCACCAGTGTTTCGTAAGGCTCACATTTCTTTCCATCGATCTCCTTAACGATCACCTGGGGCTGACCTACAGTGAGCTCATATCCTTCACGACGCATGGTCTCGATCAATACTCCGAGGTGGAGGATACCACGACCATACACCACCAGGCTATCGCCTTCTTCACTATCTGTAACCTTGAGGGCAAGGTTCTTTTCTGTTTCTTTCATCAGTCGGTCACGAAGGTGACGGCTGGTAACGAACTTACCATCCTTTCCAAAGAAAGGAGAGTTGTTTACGGAGAACAACATATTCATGGTAGGCTCATCCACGCTGATGATGGGTAATGCTTCGGGGTTTTCAGCATCGGCAACAGTATCGCCAATATTGAAATTCTCGAGACCTACTACAGCGCAAAGGTCACCGGCAACAACTTCGCTTACCTTTTTCTTACCCATTCCTTCGAATACGTACAATTCTTTCACCCTTGATTTCCTGATAGAGCCATCGGCTTGCATCAGGGCAATGGGTTGGTTTTCTTTGATAGTACCTCTTGACACTTTACCGATAGCGATACGGCCAAGGAAAGAAGAGTAATCGAGAGAAGTGATCTGCATTTGCAGCGGACCTTCACTCACTTTGGGAGGTGGAACGTGCTTGATGATGCCATCCAGGAGCGGAGTGATGTCTTCACAGGGAGTGAGGGAATCATTGAACCAGCCATTCTTTCCGGAACCGTAGAAGGTAGGGAAATCGAGCTGCTCTTCAGTGGCATCGAGGTTGAAGAAAAGCTCGAACACTGCATCATGCACTTCGTCAGGACGGCAGTTGGGCTTATCTACTTTATTGATGATCACAATGGGTTTCAGGTTGAGCTGAAGTGCTTTCTGAAGAACGAACCTCGTTTGAGGCATAGGACCTTCAAACGCGTCTACCAGCAGGCATACGCCGTCGGCCATTTTCAGTACACGTTCTACCTCACCACCAAAGTCGGCGTGGCCGGGAGTATCGATCACATTGATCTTTACATCTTTGTAGGTTACGGCGGCATTCTTACTGAAGATGGTGATACCACGCTCTCTTTCGAGATCGTTACTGTCCATGATCAGTTCACCTGTTTCCTGGTTGTCACGGAATACTTTTGTTGCGTGCAGGATTTTGTCTACAAGCGTTGTTTTTCCGTGGTCTACGTGCGCGATGATCGCTATGTTGCGAATATTCATAATCGTGAGTATTGTTCCGCCGGTGTTTCAGCACTTTTTAAGGCCCTCCGGCAGGCACTATTTTTTGAAGGCGCAAAGGTACGTTAATTCAGCGGGAGGGCAAGGGCATAATTCAAACTTATTATTTTGGTAAAGGCTGCCCGGGGCAGGGCCTAAGCTCATGATTTACAGCACTCTGAAAACCAGTGATTTGACAAAGGAAAGGTTAAAGTTTTACCCGGGATGTTCGTGGAAATCCGTTAATTTCATATTCAAATTTACAGCATGCGGAAAAGGAACTGGCTATTAATTATTCCCCTGCTACTCCTGATCGTTTACCTGCTGGGCCCAAAGCCTAAAACCCCGGTCTATTCCACGGATCTGCCGGCGGTGCCTTCCGGCGCAACAGCCCTTACCAGCTATATTGCCCATGAAGAACAACAGCATATACTCAAAAAGGACAACGAAGCCCGCATAGTCTGGTTCAACGATACCCTCAAAAATATAACGCCTTTTTCCATCGTATACCTGCATGGCTTCTCCGCTTCGCAGGAAGAAGGTGCGCCCGTTCATAGAAATATCGCCAAACAATTCGGTTGTAACCTTTACCTCAGCAGGCTGGCCGAACATGGTATCGATACTACAGACGCCATGGCTAATCTGACAGCCGATAACTACTGGGAGTCTGCCAAGGAAGCACTGGCCATTGGTCGTAAACTGGGTCAGAAAGTGATCCTCATGGGCACCAGCACAGGAGGTACACTAGCCCTGAAGCTGGCCGCTGAATATCCTGATGTGTATGCGCTCATCCTCATGAGCCCCAATATCGAGATCGATGATGCCAATGCCTGGGTACTCAACAACCCCTGGGGGCTTCAGATTGCCCGGCTGGTGAAAGGAGGGAAATTCATGGACTCGAAATCGGATACACGCCCTATCTACCTTCAATACTGGCAACCCAGGTACCGGCTGGAAGCAGCCGTAGCGCTGGAGGAGCTCCTGGAAACCTCCATGACGCCCGCAACCTTCCACCGCATCGATCAACCTACCCTGGTGATGTATTATTATAAAGATGATGTTCATCGCGATAGCGTAGTGAAGGTGAGCGCCATCAAAACCATGTATGAGAACCTGGGTACACCCATAGATAAGAAACGGGCCATCGCATTCCCCAATGCAGGTAACCATGTGATCGGCTCCTGGATAAAATCCAAAGATGTAGAAGGAGTTGAAAGAGAAACCGCAAGATTCTTCTCCGAAGTATTGCAATTGCCCAAACATTAGTTCCATTTGCAATAGTTTCATTTCCGCCTGAATCCTTCTTTCCGTAATTTAACGGATCAAAATGTGTTTGCTATATGATCCGATCAGTGATTGCCGGCATCGGCAAGTATGTTCCCGAAAACGTCGTGACCAACCAGGACCTCACCCGGTACATGGATACCAGCGATGAATGGATCCAGGAAAGGACCGGCATCAAAGAGCGCCGCTATGCCCACCGGACCGAAGAAACCACTACTACCATGGGGGTGAAAGCGGCTGAGATTGCCATCGAAAGAGCAGGTATCACTGCTCAGGATATCGATTTCATCGTATTTGCCACGCTTAGCCCGGACTACTACTTCCCCGGCTGCGGCGTGCTGGTTCAGCGTGCCATGAAAATGAAAGAGATCGGCGCCCTGGATGTCCGTAACCAATGTAGCGGTTTTGTATATGCGCTTAGCGTAGCCGACCAGTTCATCAGGTCCGGCATGTACAAGAATATCCTCGTGATCGGCAGTGAAAAACATTCCTTCGGACTGGATTTCAGTACAAGGGGCCGGGCTATCAGCGTGATCTTTGGAGATGGTGCCGGCGCGGTGGTGCTGCAACCTTCCAAAGACGACAACCGTGGTTTGCTCAGCACCCACCTGCATAGTGATGGCGAGAGCGCAGAGATCCTTGCCATGTACAATCCCGGTACACATGCCAATCACTGGGTGCCACAACAGCTCGCGGACTTCGATGATGCAGAGATCGGGGAAATGTTCATGAGCCACGAGATGATCGATAAAGCACAGAACTATCCATTTATGGATGGGCCCTCCGTGTTCAAAAAAGCAGTGGTGAAATTCCCTGAAGTGATCATGGAAGCACTGGATCAGAATGGTTACAAACCTTCCGATCTTACCATGCTCATTCCTCACCAGGCTAACTTACGCATAGCACAATTTGTGCAACAGAAACTTGGCTTGCGCGATGACCAGGTGCATAACAATATCCAGAAATACGGAAATACTACGGCCGCCTCAGTGCCGATAGCATTCTGCGAAGCATGGGAAGAAGGGAAGATCAAAAATGGTGATCTTGTTTGTTTGGCGGCTTTTGGAAGTGGATTTACCTGGGCTAGTGCACTGCTCCGATTTTAAACTCTCGCTCTTGGGTTTGTAAAATGCCGTCTGGAAAACAAACCAGCAATGGACCCGCAAATTGTGCATGAGGTTCATGTGCGATATGTTGATGAATTGCTGACCGGCCTTAATTCCTAATTGTTCTTCTCACTATATCTTTCATTTAATAATTCGCTGATGGCTTGCTGTGAGCGGATCAGCGGCTCTGTTTGCTGAATGGGAATATTGTGAAGGTCGCTGTTGAGCTGAACGGCCTGAACATTGTCCTTCAGTTGAAGGTTGACCAGTTCCATTATTTCTGTTTTGATAACGGGATGGTAGATGGGGAAACAAACTTCTATCCTCCGGTAGATATTACGATTCATCCAGTCGGCTGATCCGAGATAGAGCTGGGGATCGTTGTTGTTCTGGAAAATGAAAATGCGACCGTGCTCCAGGTAGCGGTCTACGATACGTTTGACAGTGATGTTCCTGCTCATGCCAGCCACACCCGGAATGAGGCAGCAGATACTTCTAACTAGCATCTGTATGCGAACACCGGCATTGGAAGCCTCATAGAGTTTTTTGATCATCACTTTTTCTTCGAGATTGTTCAGCTTGATGATGATGCCGGCGGGAAGGCCTTTCTTCGCATTGTCTATTTCACGATCGATAAGACTGAGGAAACGATCCTGCAGGTTGAACTGTGCGATCAGCAGGTGCGCAAAAGGAAGCAGCCCCGGTAC
>JAGIAP010000261.1:0-6001 GCA_017744805.1 Chitinophagaceae bacterium
GCTATCATGTATACAGGCATTCGCTCCATTTCTGAATGCCTGAGCCCGTTCCGCATCCTGCCAGTAACTCGCTTTCACCAGTATCCTGGCTTTGGGAAGGCAAGACCGGGTCCTCATCAGAAGTTCCATCATTCCATAAAACAGGGACACGGAGAGTTGTACAACGGAAGGAGCTTCACTGGCAATCTTGTCCATGACCTCCTCCTTCGTTTCCAGATCGTATGGATCCCCGCAATATTCAAGCTTTCCATCATCTTTTAACGTGTAAAACATAACGATGAAAGATGTGGATGTAGATCCTGAATTATAGATAATGGCAACTTTCGGTTTCATTTTTCAAACATAGAAAATCAACCGTTGCGAAGATCTACCAGTTTTTAGACGGTATTTGTCGAGCTTTCGTTACATCACTTTAAAAAAAGGTGATTGTCTACCCCCTTTCAATTCACGAACATCGATCCTCGGCGATTTCCCGAAACGCCACAAATAGCCACCAGCGCTGATCGCATTACCGCGGGCCACCTGCAGGATATTGGAAGCATTACCATCCGTAGACCTGGCTGCTTCGCGGGCGCTGGGATAACTCTGGATCTTCTTTCCCCGAAAATTGTATTGCGAAACAGGGCGCATGCGCTTGGCGCGCGCACGTTGTAATCGTTCCAGTATCTGCCTGCGACTGAGCTTGTGCAATGGCGATGGAGAACGCCCAAGCTCCTTGATCCGTTTTTGTTTTTCACTGAGTGTGGCAGCCCGTAAATTCTGGGGAGACAGGTTGAATGAATCATTGTCTTTGTAAAAGATCACGATGCTCTTGTCTTCGAGATCCATCTCTTCCACAAAACAATTATACACCAGCCTGGCAACTGTGTAACGGTAACGCACACCCTCAACGGTCAATGTAATACTGAGGTAGGATTTGAAATCGCCCTTGAATTCATTCCTGTGCTTGTGCACATAGGGCTTCATGATCATCGGACGCTCATGATAGATAATTCCATTGGAGTACACAGCTTCATAGGCCAGGCGCTTTACACGACCTTTGTTGGAAATTTTGAAGTATCCCTCTAATCCGGGAATGTCTTTCCATCGCTCTCCTTCAATGTTACTCAAACTGAGATTTAGGTAAGGTTTATTTTCTCGTCTCATTGGCAAGGTTAATGGCGGATATAACGGAATGCAATATCCCGGGAATAAAAGTACTATTTCTATTCGCTTAATGATTTACCAACGAGGGAAAAAATTACTAAATAGGGTTATTTCACCTATTATTTGATTTTTTATTGATCCAACATCCATCTATAAACGCCGAGTTCCAATCCTCTCAGCTCTGCCAATCCTTTTAATCTTCCGATGGCGGAATACCCCGGATATGTTTTCTTGTCAAGGTCGTCCAGCATCTGGTGACCGTGGTCAGGCCGCATGGGGAGCGACTTTCCGAGCTTTCGTTGGATCTGTAATATTTCTTTTACGATGAGGAACATATCTGTATCACCACCCAAATGTGTGGCTTCATAGAAATTACCGTAACCATCTTTTGCGGTATTCCGCAGATGAAGGAAGTGAATATGTTCATTGAATCTCCGCAGGATGGCGAGAAGGTCATTTTCAGGCCTCACTCCCAGGGAACCGGTACAGAAGCATAGTCCGTTACTGCTAGAAGGCGCTGCCGAGATAATGGCCGCAATATCTTCCTCCGTACTAACCACCCGGGGCAGGCCCAGCACGGGATAGGGCGGATCATCAGGATGGATGGCCATTTGCAGATTCAGCTCCTCAGCCACCGGAATTACCTGCTGAAGGAAATAAAACAAGTGTTGACGCAAACGATCAGCATCGATCTCCCGATAGGTTTCCAATGCATTCAACACCTGCTGAGGGGTAAATGCCACATCACTACCGGGCAGTCCCAGCAATGCATTGGCGAAAAGGGTCTGTTTTTCATGCTCCCTCATCAAATCAAAACGGTCTTTCGCCTGGCGGATCTCTTCTTTCGTATAATCTTTCTCCGCTCCCGGCCTGCGCAACAAAAAAAGGTCGAAGGCAATGAATGCATTCTTTTCAAAGTACAATGCCCGCGCGCCATCTGGCAGTTTCCAGTTCACATCGGTGCGCACCCAATCCAGCACCGGCATGAAATTGTACGTGATCACTTTTATACCGCAGGCCGCCAGGTTCCGTAGGCTCTGGCAATAATTGGCGATATGCTTTTTGTAATCTCCCGATTGTGTTTTGATGGCCTCACTTACGGGAAGGCTCTCTACCACAGTCCAGGTCATGCCTTCCGACCCGATCATGAATTTGCGTATATTGATCTCCGTTATTGACCAGACATGGCCAGGCGGGATATGGTGTAAGGCAGTTACTACACCGGCGCAACCCGCCTGGCGGATATCGGAAAGTTTAACGGGGTCATTCGGCCCAAACCATCGCATTGTCTGGTGCATGAGCATAAGCTATTCTCTTTATTTGGCCACACCTAATGGTGAGAAGTATACGAATATTCCAATAATGATAACCACTACTATCAGGCTGAGCACCACATCCCATTTGTTCCAACTGGCGCGGCTGGCGGCTTTGTCTTCCGCCACCGTGGTAGCGAATGTGAGGCCGCGGATATGCGCTTCGTCGGGTTTGGAGGTGAGCAGGCTCACCGCCACCATGATCGCGATGCTGAACAGGAACAGGTAGATGCAGAAATACAGGAAGTTGATAGTGGCAAAACTGTGTAACAGTCCACCTTCCGCAAGATCCTTCTGGAACATCTGCAAAGTTAGCTTGGCCAGTCCGATGATGAAACCCACCACCATGGCCGAGTAAGCCCCTTTGGCATTGAGCCGTTTGAAGAACACGCCCAGCAGGAATACCGCCGCGATCGGTGGCGCCAGGTAACTCTGCACGCTCTGCAGGTAATCATACAATCCACTGGAGATCCTTCCCATCAGCGGGATCCAGAGCATACCCAGGATCACCACTACACCGGTTGCGATCCTTCCCACTTTCACCAGTTGCTTTTCGGAAGCATCGGGATGCTGTTTTTGGTAGATATCCATGGTGTAGAGCGTAGAACAGGCATTGTACACAGAAGCCAGCGAGCTCATCAACGCCGCCAGCAATCCGCCGGCCAGCAGCCCCCTCAGGCCTACGGGCATGATATGTTTCACCATGGCCGGAAAAGCGGCATTGGTATCATCCAGTTGTAATTTGCCCTGTGAATGCAATACATAAGCGATCAATCCGGGTATCAGGAAGATGAAGAAAGGCATCAGTTTCAAATAGGCCGCAAAGATGGTCCCCCTTCTGGCCTGCTGCTCATTGCGGGCAGCCAGGCATCGTTGCACGATATGCTGATCGGTACACCAATACCAGAGACCCACGATGGGTGAGGCTATCAGGATACCCAGCCATGGATAATCAGGATCGTTCATCGGCGGGAACATATTCAGCTTCTCTTTGGGCAATGCCGTTACCAGCGCATCCCATCCTCCCACTTCTTTCAACCCGAATATCATCAGCACCAGTGATCCCAGCAGGAGCACGATGGCCTGGATGGCTTCCGTATACATCACGGCATGCAGCCCACCAAAAATGGTATACACACCGGTGACCACAACGAGGATGATGGCGCCCGTCCAGAAATCCACGCCCAGGAACTGGTTGAACACCAATGCACCGGCAAAGATGGTAACGGAGGCCTTGGTGATCACATAGCTGAGCAACTGAATGATACTGAGCAATCGCCTGGCCTGCGGGTTGAATCTTTTTTCCAGGAACTCGGGCATGGTGTACACCATGCTTCGCATATAGAATGGAACAAAGACCCATCCGAGGATGAGCACGATATAACTGTGCAATTCATAATGCCCCAGCACCGTGCCTGATTTGGCAGCGGAACCGGCAAGGCCTACAATATGCTCTGATCCTACGTTTGAGGCCAGGATACTGGCGCCGATCACAAACCAGCCGAGGTTGCGGTTGGCCAGAAAATAATCGGAAGCAGACTCCTTGCTCTTACGGATGCTCCAGATAGAGATACCCGCAATCACCAGCAGGTAGATGATCACAAAGATCCAGTCGACGAATCCTAAAAATTCCATATAGCAGTGTTTTGTGGAAAGGGTTTATATAAATGATGTCATGATCAGATGAATCTGTTGACCAGGTTTTCGAGATACTCCTGTCTGCCACTGGTCACTGGGGGCTCTCCATGCGCTGCTGCATAATTGCGCAGGTCTTCCAGCGTCAACTTTCCTTCCGAGAACTCTTTCCCCTTTCCTGCATCGAAGGATGCGTAACGGTTGGCGCGCAGTTTTTTGTAATCCGATTTCGTCAATACCGCGTCGGCAATCACGAGCGCACGGGCAAAAGCGTCCATTCCTCCAATATGTGCATGGAACAGGTCTTCCGCATCAGTACTGTTGCGACGGATCTTTGCATCGAAATTGATACCACCACCTCCAAATCCATTGGCTTCAATGATCACCAGCATGGCTTCTGCCAGTTCATTGAGATTATTGGGGAACTGATCGGTATCCCATCCGTTCTGGTAATCGCCCCGGTTGGCATCGATGGACCCCAGCAAGCCCGCATCAACAGCCACCTGCAGCTCATGCTGGAAGGTATGACCGGCGAGAGTGGCATGGTTCACTTCTATATTCAGTTTGAAATCATTCATCAGGTCGTATGCGCGAAGGAAACCGATCACGGTCTCACTGTCATAATCATATTGATGCTTGCTGGGCTCGCAAGGTTTTGGTTCGATGAAGAAAGTACCCCTGAACCCGTTCTTTCTCGCATAGTCTTTGGCGGTATGCAGGAACCTGGCCAGGTTATCTTTCTCCCGCTTCATATCCGTATTGAGCAGGCTCATATACCCTTCTCTTCCTCCCCAGAAAACATAGTTCTGTCCTCCCAGCGCGATAGTGGCATCCAGCGCGGCTTTCACCTGTGCACCCCCGTGTGCCAGCACATGGAAATCAGGATTGGTAGCGGCACCATTCATATATCTCCTGTTGGAAAAAAGATTGGCTGTGCCCCAGAGCAGTTGAATGCCGCTGGCATCCTGCTTCTCTTTCAGGTAAGCCGTGAGCGTCTGTAATCTTTTTTCGTTTTCGGCTACATCATTGGTGTAATCTACTACATCCACATCGTGAAAGCAATAGAAGGGAAGACCGAGCTTGGTCATGAACTCGAATGCTGCATCCGCTTTTTCCTTTGCCTTTGCGATGGGATCCGGGTTACTGTCCCAGGGAAAGATATGGGTAGGCTCGCCAAAGGGATCGGCGCCACTGCCGCAGAAGCTATGCCAGTAAGCGCAGGCGAAGCGGAGCCATTCTTTCATCGTTTTCCCGGCCACTTTCCGGTTCTCATCATACCAGCGGAATGCCAGTGGGTTATCGGTTTCCACACCTTCATAGCGGATGGCCCTGATACCGCTGAAATATTCTTTCTGTCCTTTCACTATATCCATAATAATAGGTTGATTTTAAATCTGGATTTTTATTGATTGAGTTTTTTGTCGAGTGCTGACTTCCATCGCTGGTACAATGGTTCATAGTGGCTCAGGCCCGAAGGGCTTATAACGCTGATGGGAAGCCGTTTTCCGGAGGCGCTGGCCAGATCGGGATAAATGCTGGCGCCCACACCTGCGCCGATAGCGGCGCCAAAGCTGCCATCGCCTTCATAGAATTCCACCTCTACCTGGTTGGTTTCCACAAACGCATCGGTGAACACTTCGCTCAAAAAGAGATTGCTTTTTCCGGCACGGACCACTGTGGGATGGATACCATTCTCGCGCATGATGTCCACCCCATAACGGAATGCGAATGCGATCCCTTCCTGAACGGCGCGGATGGTATGGGCCGCGGTATGCTGGTTGAAATCGAGGTTGAGCAAATGCCCGCCGATGGTGCGGTTGTTGAGCATGCGCTCTGCGCCATTCCCGAATGGTAAGGCAATCAGCCCTTCCGCACCTTCAGGCACGGCGGCTGCCGCGTCATTGAGG
>JAGIAP010000261.1:6011-8421 GCA_017744805.1 Chitinophagaceae bacterium
ATATTGCGGATCCATTTATTGAAGATGCCCACTCCATTGATGCAGAGCAGGATGCCGATCCTGTCCGCATTCTGCGAACCGCCCATGGATAAGGGCAGGTGATGGTTCACGTGAGCGAAACTGTTGATGCGACTGGCCTTATCGTATACGAGTTGATCACTGATACCATAGATCACTCCTGAAGTGACGGCTGTTGCAGCCACTTCACCGGGATGCAGTACATTCAGCGATAAAGCGTTATTGGGTTGGTCGCCCGACTTGTAAGCAACGGGGATGCCTGTTCGAAGTCCCAGCCTGTCGGCCACCGCCGCTTTCAATTGTCCATGCGGGGCAAATACCGGGTGGATCTCAGGGAACAGGCTTTTATCGAATCCGAAATATCGCAGCACTTCTTCGGACAATGTGTTGGTCTTGAAATCCCAGAAGATACCTTCCGAGAGCGCTTCCACAGTAGTATTAATCTCACCGGTGAGCTTCATGCACACGAAATCTCCGGGCAGCATTACATACCTGATCCTGCTGTACAGTTCAGGTTCGTGCTGTTTTACCCAGGCGAGTTTACTGGCGGTGAAATTACCGGGGGAATTGAGCAGATGGGATAAGCAATGCTTCTCTCCTATGGCACTGAAGGCAGCGTCGCCGGTCTCCACTGCGCGACTATCGCACCAGATGATGGCATTGCGAAGTACATGTTGGTTCGCATCTACCAGTACGAGGCCATGCATTTGATAAGCGATGCCGATGGCAGCGATCTCTTTGGGATCATAGAGGCCGGTGGCATGGCATTTCAGGATGGCCTGTTTGATATTCTCCCACCACTGATCGGGGCTTTGTTCGGCCCAGCCGGGATTGGGCGAAATGATATCCGCCTCCGTGTCCGGGTACTGGGCACTGGCCAGCAGTCTTTGTGTGTGGGCATCAACTACAGAAACCTTGATGGAAGAAGTACCGGTATCGATTCCTAAAAGCAGCATGTATTAAAATGGTGGTTTAAATTTTGGCGGCGGGGCGATAAATGCAGAAAAGGGAATAACCAGGTCGAAAGATGAGTGATGAACGGGGATGCCCGCAGCAAGAGGTAATCGAAAGCGGCAAGTCTTTTTCATACAGTTGGCTGGTACCGGGAAGCGGTTCCGTTTCCCTGGCAATCGTTCAATTCATGCTTCTAAAAACGAATATACTATCCTTTTTGAAATAATGCAACCGATTGCAATTTTTTTTCAAAAAATTCCTTTGGTTACTTTGTAAAAGAATGCACCCTCTATGCCTGATCAAAAGGAGGTCACTATTTATGATATTGCCAGACATCTCAACTTGTCGGCCACCACAGTCAGCCGGGGATTGAAGGACCATCCCACTATCAGTAAACAAACACGCAAGAAGATCGCGGAAGCGGCGCTCCTCCTGGGTTACCGGTCAAATACCTTTGCCAGCAGCCTGCGGAGCAAGCGCACCAACACTATCGGCGTGATAGTGCCCAGGCTGAATTCACAGTTCATGAGTGGGGTACTGGCGGCCATGGAACACACGGCCAGCCGGGAGGGATACAATCTCCTGATCACCCAAAGCCTTGAAAAAGAAGAAAAGGAGAAAGTGAACGCCAATATCATGTTCAATAAACGGGTAGACGGCCTCCTGATCTCCCTTGCCTACGATACCAAAAGCGTGCAGCACCTGCAGCCCTTCCTGGAAAAAAAGATCCCCATCGTTTTTTTCGATCGTACCTGGGATCTGCCCACATGCACCAGCGTAACGGTCGACAATTATAAAGCCGCATACGACGCCACCAAACACTTGCTGGATCAGGGTTGCAGACGGGTCCTGCACCTGGCCGGCACAAAGGAAAGGAATGTGTATGCCGACCGGCTCAGGGGTTATCGCCATGCCCTCCGTGACGCCAATATCACCTATAACGAAAAGCTGGTGCTCTTCAGCCAGCTCCTTGAAAGTGATGGGGTCGCCGCGGCAGCCTATATCCTGAACATGAAACCAGACCAGCGCCCGGACGCCGTTTTCGGGTCGAATGATACGGCTTCAGCTCACTGTATGCTGGCCCTGATGGAAGCAGGCATCCGCATACCAGAAGATATCGCCATCGTGGGATTCAACAACGATCCCATCAGCCGCGTGGTAAAACCCGCGCTCAGCACCGTCGATTACTCCAGCCAGCACCTCGGAGATATTGCCATGATGAGCCTCATAGAGCACCTGAATGGAATGAAAGGCGCTACCAATACCAATTCCATCATTTTGAAATCCGAGCTCATCGTTCGGGATTCTTCCAGAAAAAAGAGGAACTTGTAACCTGATTTTTTCATTTACCGGAATGCAACCGATTGCAACATGAAAGAGAAAAAAGACGTTACGATCTACGATATTGCCCAGAAGCTATCCCTCTCCTCGGCCACCG
>JAGIAP010000262.1 GCA_017744805.1 Chitinophagaceae bacterium
GGGTCATAGACTGCACTGCAATCAGTACCATAATGGCTCTCCGGGTAGGATCAGCGATGGCCTGAAAAATATCTCTTCTCATTGTATCGGGTTTTAGTGCAACTGATCGGTTGCAAATATATGTGCAACATTTCGGTTGCGCAAATTTTTTTTTGACCTGATTCTTTTATCTTGGGCCATATTCAGTTACACAAATTTCTATGCGAGAATTATTGATCCTATGGCTTGTACTGGCTCTTGCTGCTTGTGGTGGGACCGGTTCCGACAATAATGAAAGTATGTCAGGCCATCCTTCCCCCGGGACGGCGCATCCTTTGGCTAAAAAACTGATGAATGACGATTTTTACTGGAGCCCAATGGATGAAACGGCGCCTTTCGGCAATGATGATGGCGCGGACGCCTGGGCAGGTTTCAGGGATTGGAGGCAGGCGAACAAAACCGGAGACCCTATAGTGTATCTGAAAGAAAAGGTCGCCAATTGGAATTATCCTGTTTTTGATCTTTCTGAAACGTCCTATCAAAAGTTAAAGCCCTATCTCGAAAAAGATGATCTGAGCAACCGCTATATGTCGGGCATAGACGCTGCCATCGCAGCTATTGCCTTTGGGCAATTGTACCTGGAAGGAACAGTTGATGCAAACTTCCTGGACCTGGCAAAGACTTCCATCCGGCGCCAGCTTATTCCTGAATTATTGAATTCCTGGGGTCAAAAAAATAAAGACGAAAGAGAGAGGAAACTAAGAATGATGCTGGCTGCCCTGAATAAAATTGGATCATGAGATCAAGACCCACTATGGCACGTTCCTGAATAACTGAGGCTCAATAGGCCATCTTAAAATTTGTTGAAACTCTTTCCTGGTATAGCAGGATGCGCGGGGTTATAGAAAGATGGCTGATAATAATTATAATAACTTCTGCTTACACCGATGCTGCCGGAAATGGAGAATGTTCTTTCATTGTTGATATACATCAGTCCCATTTGTGCAGCAGGGTAAACGTCGAAATTGTTGCCATTCATAAAGCCTTTGTGCATGTTCATATTGGCGACGGGTTGATACAGCGGGCTATTATAATGAAAATAGGCTGGTGTAACGGAAACTCCTGCGAACGCGAAAACATTGTTAGTCAGTTGACGGTTGAGCTGTACACCCATCGGTGCGGATAAGAAATTGGCATTGCCTCCCTTTAAGCCCATAAAACCTGCGGATACGGCTGCATATTTGGTGAGGGACCATTTTTTGCCCAGGCTATTGGTGTCAGCTTTTTGATTGAAATGCGGGAATGCAGGTTGCATGCCACCTGATGGGCCAAAAAGCAGTGGCGATTGTGCATGGACCATCACGGCAGACAATATGATGGTGGCAAAAAGGATTATCCGTTTCATCTCTATAAAGATAAGCTTTCCTATTCCATTTACCGGGTATTCCGGATGGCCCGGTAAGAAAATTAATCTTTTTTTTAATGTTGCCGGTCCCGGATGATTTGCAGCAATCTTTCAAAGGGGGGGTACAGGCGTTTTTCCATTATTTCTGAAGAAACAGCCAGCTCTTCCAGTTGGGCCCTGGTGAGGCCAAGGGCAATTTTTTTGGATGGTTCTTCATCCGAGATCAGGTTACGGCAATAAGTAGTATCGATATCATTACCTTCATAATCCATGGTAAAAACGAAAATGAGGTTCTGCATATTGAAGAGTTCAATGTAAGCGTAGAGCGCTCCGGAACTTTTACTACCATGCAAATGCAGGATATGCGAAACCTCGTTTTCTGCCAGTGAGTGGACCGTCTCGTTTTCGGGTGCGTAATAAAAGCAGGGAGGCGATGCATTGTCTCCCCTGATATACGATTTAATGGTTTCGCAATATTGCCTGGAATAGCCTTTGGTAAGATAGAAATTCAGGCAGATCTTGGCGATGGATCGGAAATACCCGGGGCTACCTGAAAACGAATGGCTCTTTTTTATTTCAGCGATAAAGCGATCATGAACGATTATTTTTCCATCTTTCCGGGCGCCGGGTTGCAAAGCGGGCTCTTGGGTGGTGAGCAAAGAATAGAAGCGGTTTAGTTTTGATGCCAGCTCATTGTCGATGCTTCTGCCGAAGGTTTCATTGCAGGACTTGCAAAGCAGGTTGTAGGCCTTTCTTTTACCGCCTATCGAGTTTGGTAGAATATGTTCCGCTGATCTGGTCTTCCGGTTCAAGATGACCCCGCAATTGTAGCACTCCATCCCTGCTGGTTTGATGCGAATGTAATACTTCTGAAGGGGAATTGGAAAAGCCATGGAACAGTTTATGCAATTGACTCATATCCTTCAAGCGCCTGGCTTTCTCCCCAATACCTTTATGAACCTGAAATGCGAACTAACAGCGGATTTGAAAGTAGGAATGCTGTTGTAATGAAGTTGATGGGCCAGGCATTCTGCCTGTACAAGTTTGCTCAATGCAGGATAGTGTATATGACTTATCCGTGGAAATAAATGATGTTCTATCTGGTAATTCAACCCGCCTGCAAACCAGGAAATGATCCTGCTTTTAGGCGAAAAATTGGAAGTGGTCCTTATCTGGTGTATGGCCCATTCGTTCTCGATGATTTTCGCCTCACTACTTACTGATTCAAATTCAGTTTCCTCCACCACATGCGCCAATTGAAAAACGATGGAAAGCGTAAAACCCAACCCAATATGCATACACAGAAAGAACAGCAGCCATTGCTGCCATCCCATCAGTAAAATAGGAATAGCAACATAGAAAAGCAGGTAAAGGATCTTGCTTACCCAAAAGATCATATGGTCGAACCTCGACATCCTGCTAAGTGGTGTTTTGACGATCTTCTTGCTGAAATATTTTTCGAAATCCTGGAATAGTATCCAGATCATAGTGCTGAAAGCGTATAGGAGTGGCGTATAAAAATGTTGAAGTCGATGTGCGGGTACCCATTGTTGTGAGCTGCACATACGAATGAATGGACTTTTGGCGATATCATCGTCGATGCCATCGATATTCGTGTAGGTATGATGGATAATATTGTGCTTTTGCTTCCAGATAAAGCTATTCCCTCCCAATGCATTCAGGGTAAGGCCCAATGTTTCATTCACCCATTTTCGGGAAGAATAACTGCCATGATTGGCATCATGCATCACGTTAAACCCGATACAGGCCAGAATGAAACCTAAGAACAAACTCGACAGGATGTTTGGAAGCAGTGCCATCGGCACCAATAATAAGGTTGTATACAAGGCTATGGCTACAAGGATCAGTATGATTGATTTGGAATATAACCGTAGATTTCCCGTTCTTTTTTGCCCGGTAAATGTAAAATATTTGTCTACAGATGCTTTAAGCGAAGTATAAAACACATGGTTCTTATTGTTAAAGCTTACTTTAGACATAATTGACGGTTTATTTTTTAGGCCCAAACAATGTAAGCAAAACTTGGCTTGCATGGGTTTTTATTTTCAAAAATCACTATTTGATGTCACCGGAGGCAATGAGCCCCCGGCCATGTAATTTCCATATTTCTATTTTTCTTTATTAAATTAGATGTAACCAGTGGGCCAAAACCCAACCAAACCCCTGTAAGTTGAGAACCAAAGCTGCTTATTTATTTTTTTTCGTTCGCAGAGCAGGAATATTTCTGACCATCTGCCTGTTCCTGATCACACAGACCCTATCCGGGCAGCAACGACTCTTTACCAATCAACAGCATTTTGGAGTGGAAGATGGGCTTCCTCAAAGTTATATTTCCGGTATCATACAGGATGCAGATGGTTTTATTTGGCTGAGCACCCTGGACGGGTTTTGCCGCTACGACGGCAGAAAATTCCGGACATTCCGCTATGACCCCAAAGACAGTGCAGGCCTCGCCGCCAATACCATTAACGCTTTGGGTAGACTAGTGAACAACAACGTCACCATCTATTATGGCCCGGCACAGGCCGATCAATTTGATCTAAGATCGTTCAAAGCTACCCGTTACAATATCCGGCACCGGCTGGCTGAAATTCCCCGGATCCGCTGGCAATCTTACCGGTTTAGCTACGATACAAATAACTGGTTCTTCACTGTAAATGACCATAAAGGCATGGGTTGGTTGAATGGGATCACAGGTCAGATCCATTATGCCAATACTGTAAATGGAATACTGCATAACGATACGATATGCGCTATTGCGCAGTCGCCCGAAGGCAGGATATATGTGATCAATGAGAACGGGGTACAGGTAAGCGATACGGCTCAAGCAAATTTCAAGTGGATCGGCTTTACGACCCATTTGCACCCTGCACCTCCGATAGCAGACCGGGAGATGCCTTTTGGTGATAAATTCTCGATCGCCACCCTGCCTGGCAACCGGTTGGCGACCCTGGAAAAAAACGAACTGAACATTCTCGATCTTAATAAAAAAAGCAGCAACATCATGCTGCTGCCTTCGCCACAGAGCGATGCCATCAAAGGTGAAAATGGCTTGCAGGTAGACCCACTGGGTCGTATCTATTTTGAATATTATGGACGGATCTATCGACTCACGGATAGGGGTACTCTCGAATTGCTTTGGGAAAACAGCAGCGCTCCAAGCCGTATCAGCGCATTTTACATAGACAGGTCAGATGTGTTATGGGTGAGCTTGAATGCACAAGGATTATTGAAAGTAGATCTCCAGGCGCTTCATTTCGAATCATACAAGAACAATGGCAATTTCATAGAAACAGTGACCGGCCTGTTATGTAACAACAAAGCCGCATTGCCCCGGGAATGGAAAAATCCTGATGCGGCTTATTATTTCAGACAGGCATGGAATGATGAAGGAGAACTTTATTCCTGTAATAACTGGTATAACCGTTCCGGTGTTTATCGATTTACCAAACAAGGCTTTCGCCCTCTCAAATATTTACCCAGCCAGGGAATATTTACAGCAGTAGTGGCGATGCCCGGCAATGAGATCCGGGCATTCGATCAGATAGAATCCGCATGGTATGCCTGGTCCGGTCCGGATGCCGTTCCGGAGAAGTTAACACCCGATCCGGAAAATTTCGTGAATGTAGAACTGGCGGATGCACGATATATTGGTGGTTATATCTGGATGACCACCATAACAAATGGACTATTTCAGTATGATGGAAAAAAGTTGATAGCAAAATATGCGGGGCAATTGGGAAACACTACAGTTCCCAATGCACTAACTGAGATCTGTGTTGATCCTGCGGATGGGAACAAATTCTGGGTAGGCTCCCGGGGCGGTGGTTTGATCCTATGGGATGTACAAAAAGGGCTGCAACGAATTTATACTGAACAGGACGGCTTGCCTAACAATACTATCTACTGTATCCTTCCCGACAAAACGGGAAAGATCTGGTGCAGTACCAATAAAGGTATTTTCAGGCTTGATCCAAAAACAGGACATATTGTTGCTTTTGAAAAAACGGATGGCCTTCAGGGTAATGAATTCAATAGGGCACATAAATTTGTTTTGCCGGATGGCAGGCTCCTGTTTGGCGGGCTCGACGGGTATACGATCTTCGATCCCGCAGATTTTGAGTCCACCAGCAAAACCGGCCTGGTGCCCGTTTTGCTGACGGGATTTCAAATCAACAATGAGCCGCAGGATATCAATATCGCCACAAGTATCATACAACAATCCCTGAGCACTGTATCGGATATCGCATTATCGTATGACAAAAATTACCTGCGTTTCGAATTTGCAGCATTGGTGTACAATCAACCGCAAAAAATAAGATACCGCTATCAGTTGGTGGGCGCGGATAAAGGATGGATCGAGACTGGATATTCCAATGTGGCCAACTACTCTGCGCTTCCTCCGGGCGAGTATATTCTCAATCTCAATGCTACCGATAACAATGGCATTTGGAGTAAAGCCATCACCTCCATACATATAACCATCCAGCCTCCATTTTGGCGCAGTTGGTGGGCCTGGATCATATATGCAATCCTGGTGTTGGCGTTGGTGAGATGGTATTTAGTATTTAGGGAAAGAAGAATGCAGATGCAGCAAAACCTGCTTTTCGAAAAAAGGGAAGCCCTCCGGCTTAGAGAAGTTGATGAGCTGAAGGACCGCTTCTTCAGTAATATCACACATGAGTTCAGAACTCCTTTGACGCTGATCATTACACCGCTTGAAAAATTGCTGCAGGAACCCTCGCTTTCTGCAGGGGCTCATAATATCATTAAAGTTGCTCAAAGGAATTCAAGTCAACTCCTGAGACTTGTCAATGAATTCCTTGATTTTGCCAAACTCAATCACGGACAACTCAGGCTAAAAACGACCGCAGGTGAAATAGAGGTGTTCACTGCCAATTGTGTAGCCGGTTTTGATGTGGCTGCAAAGGATAAGAATATCTCGCTCAGCTTTTCATCTGAGCATATTTCTGGCTTTTATCTTTTTGATGAGGAAAAATGGGAAAAGATAGTGACCAACCTGTTGGGTAATGCACTGAAGTTTACGCCGGAAAATGGAATGGTTGCTGTATCGCTCAGTTCTGATAAAGATCAGATCCGGCTGGAGGTATGCGATAATGGTCCGGGCATACCCGCTGCATTGCAGCAGCAAATATTCACCCGGTTCTACCAGGTAGATGATTCCGCGTTGCGCAACTACGGGGGCACAGGCATTGGTTTATCGCTGGTAAAAGAACTGATAACATTGATGAATGGAAATATAGAACTGGACAGCAGGCCAGGCGGCTTCACCCGTTTCATCATCACCATTCCTCTGAAGAAAGTGGAAAACGCTCAATCGATATCCGTTACTGAAAAGGAGCCACTTCAAAAGCAACCTTCACCCGGCACGCAGGAAGATGCTCCATTATTGTTGGTGGTGGAAGACAATGATGAGTTGCGTTCCTTCCTGGTAGAGACCCTGAATAAGAATTACAGGATATTGGAAGCGGCTGACGGGCATTCAGCCTGGGAGATCATTTTGCAGGAGCTGCCGGATATGGTCATCAGTGATGTGATGATGCCGGGACAGGATGGATTTGATCTATGCCAAATTTGTAAGGCAGATAGCCGTACCTCGCATATTGGGTTTATTCTTCTCACTTCAAAAACTGCTCATGAGGCCCGGCTGAAAGGGCTGGGAGCAGGGGCCGACGATTATATTACCAAGCCGTTCAGCTTACAGGAGCTGGAGTTGCGCACCGCCAACCTGCACCAATTGCAGCTCAAACAAAGGAAGCATTGGCAATTACAGCTATCCAACCGGGCCCCGGCCGAGCCTTTGCCAGCCATTACTGATCGTTTCCTGGAAAAACTCTACAAAGAAATAGAGGCCAGGCTGGATGATCCGGAACTTGGTGTCGACTATTTATGTAAAGTGATGGCGGTAAGCCGTAGTACCCTCAACCGGAAATTAAGGGCCCTGCTGGATGTTTCTACCAATGATCTCATCCGTCAATATCGATTACAGAAGGCTTCCGGACTGATAGCAGTCGGTTTGGATATTGCTTCCGCCGCCTACCAAACTGGTTTCAGCAGCCCTTCCTATTTCAGCCAATGCTTTAAGGAGCAGTATGGATTATCGCCATCAGACTGGCTTGCAAGGCAGAAATGATCCAAATTTCATATTGTTTGAATCGATACTTACATGCCTCCGGCAGGGGCTGGGAGTAATTTTATGCCTGTAAAACTATTCATTGCTAACTACTAAAGAGCAACAAAATGAAACAGCGCATACCACTCCTTGCCGCTACCTTATTCTTTGTTCTCGGCATTTCCAATCTTTCCCGGGCACAAAAAGTGGAAGGAGCCAACCCAGACCAGGCCTCCATTTCTGCATCCACAGATCCTAAGATCGAAAACCCTGCTGAAGATACTTTTACTGAGAACGCCGCTATCAAGTCCCTCTTCCTGACGCTGTTCCCTAATGCCACCGGGCAAAAATGGACTCAAAACGGCACCAACAGTTTCGTATCCTTTTTGAATAATGGCCGGAATGCAAGTGCGTGTTTTTCCGCAAAAGGAAAACTGAACTATGCGATCACGGAATGCCGTAAGGAACATTTACCAAAGGACCTGCTTGAAAAGATCAGGAAGGATTATGCTGATTGGCGCTTGTTCCGGGCCATTGAGATCAAGGCATATGGAGAAACGGCCTGGCAGGCAATTATGGAAAACGCAACCGGATTTATCACGCTGAAGTACACGTTGGATGAGCTGGAAGAAATACAGGCCGTAAAAAAATAACAGATGAGAAAAGTTTTTAAAGTAATGCTCGTTTTCTTGCTGGTTGTGATCGTGGGCCTTGCACTGGTGGCATTTTATGTAAAGAAAGGAATGCCCAATGTAGGCGATGCTCCGGATATCAAAATCGAGCTCACCAAAGAAAGGGTAGAAAGAGGGAATTACCTCGCCAACAATGTGATGGCATGTATGGATTGTCATAGCC
>JAGIAP010000263.1 GCA_017744805.1 Chitinophagaceae bacterium
TCCGGTTTTTTGTCTTTTATTATTTTCAGGCAGATATCTTTCCTGGACGACCAGCCCACGCCTTTTGCTTCGTCCTCATCCAATGCCACGCGTATATTACAACTGAGAACACGGTGAGCACCGGTAGGGCCAAACGAAATGGCCTCTTTGCTGAAAGCCGGCAAGGCAGGCAGCAAAGCTGCTGCGCTGATGCCTTTCAAAAATTTTCTTCTGCCTGATGACATAGTCAATTGTTTTGGAACGATAATGATTATACCAGTGCTTCTTTATCGATGCGCAGGTAAGCGCCTTTTTGCAGCAGCTCTTGTTGTAATTTTTTCACATCGATATCTGCTGGCTGTATCCCCTGTGTTACCGCCATTTTTGCTGCACGGCCGGCGGCTTCGCCCATGGCCATGCAGGGCGCCATTACGCGGATGGCAGACATAGCTTCATGGGTGGTGGAAATGCAACGTCCTGCCACGATGAGGTTCTTTATTTTCTGAGGGATCAGTGAACGATAAGGGATATCGTAACAATCGCCGCACCATTCCAGCGTACAACCACCGCCCTGCGGGTGATGGATATCGAGGGGGTAACTGGCTACTGCGATAGCATCATCGAAATGCCTGCAGGTCATGATATCTTCGCGGGTCATGGTATACCGGCCTCCGATGCGCCTGGTTTCCCTGATACCGAGGAATGGAGCGGTTTTGAGAAAGTACGCATTCTCGAATCCTGGCACGTAACCGATGAGGTATTTCTGGATATCATGGATCTGGTGCCTTCCTTCTATCTCACCATGAGTGAGGCTGCCGGGATCTGTGCCATTGACGCCGTTCACGCGGGTCATGTTCACCCATACTTCTCCTTTACGTAATCCTGTGATAAGGATGGTGCGCTCCGTAGTGAGGGTAAGGCCAGCATCCTGCGCTTTCTTTACCAGGTTTCGCATACCCACGAGAACGAATTGATTGTTTTGACCAAAATACTCTGCGGGAATAAAATCGGTCAGATATGTTCTGGGTTCCTCGGCAATGCTGGTGCGGAGCTTTTCCGTATCAACGCCGCCCAGGCAGAACATCAGGGTTGGGGGCTGAACGCCGCCATGTTCATTACCATATTCACAAGGAACACCTGCACGATAGGCCACATCGGCATCACCACTGCAATCGATGATCGTTTTGGCGAGGATCGCTTCGCGGCCTGCTTTACTTTCGATGATCACTCCTTTCAGTTCATCTTTTTCCATCACCACGCCTGCACAGAAGGCATAGAACAAAACATCCACCTTGCTTTCCACCAACATTTCCAATGCCACCGTCTTTACCGCTTCGGGCTCAACCAGGGTGAGGCTCATATGGAGGGGACAGGGGCGATGCTCGCTGGAAGCCTGTACGGCTTTCAGTCTGTCGATCAATTTTTGAGGAAGACCTTTGATGATCTGGTTCCCTTTTTGTCCAAGGAAACCGAGTATCGGCAAACCGATGGTCATATTACCGCCCACAAAGCTGCGGCTCTCTATCAGCATAACATTTAATCCATCTTCGGCCGCGGCCAGTGCAGCCATGATACCTGAAGGGCCTCCGCCAATCACCAGTACATCGGTCTCTTTTCTCACGGCGATTTCCCTGGCTGGCTCTGCGATTGTTTTCAACATGCTAGTTTTCTTTTTCGGTTTTATTTTTTAATTCAACCGGCTTCTCCGGCCGAACCATTGTCCATAAGATCAACACCGCCAATGGATGTAAGAAGGCCATGGCGATGAATATTTTTTCGGCGCCCAATGTTCCAATGAACTGGCCTACGAAATAATTGAAGAGTACGGCGCCCAAGGCACCAAACCCACCGGCAATGCCGAGCACACTGGCCACATTCTTTACCGGGAAAGCTTCTGCCACTACCACACTGATGGTGAACAACCAGCTCAGGCAGGCGATGGCTACAATGCTGAACACCGCCAATGTTGCCCATGCTCCTCCGAGATAAGGGGTGAGCGCACATAATGGGCTCAATACGGCAACACGGGTCAGCATCACTTTTCTCGCCTTAAGTGGATCATATCCTTTTCTTACCAATGTATCGGACCAGGCTGAAGTGCCGATGGCGCCAAGATCTGCGAACAGGAAGGGGATCCATCCGATCATACCCACCTGGGCCAACGTCAGGCCCGACTCTTCCTGTAAATAACCCGGTAACCAGAAAAGGCAGAAATACCAAACCGGATCACTCACAAACCGGATCAACAATATGCCCCACAAACTGCGTGTGCCCCATAATTGCTTCCACTGAAAAGATCTTGTTGGCTCAACGGTGGTGGTTGATGAAACTGCCTCCTGCATGATATTGGCCGGAGGGTCCCTGTAGATCAACTTCCATAACACGGCTATCAAAATGCCGATAGCTCCCATCGTAATGAAAGCTACCTGCCAACTGTATGTGAGCGCCAGCCATGCAATGGCCGGAGGAGCAATGATGGCCCCGATAGAACTGCCCGCCACGCAAAGGCTGTTTGCCGTGGCGCGCAGCTTACCAGGGAACCAAACTGCAATCACTTTCAACTGTGCCGGAAAATTGGTGGGCTCCGCCGCGCCCAGCAGTCCGCGGAAAAACCCGAACTGCCCGATAGTTCTGGATAAGCCACCACCAATACATGCCAGCGACCAGGTTATTATTCCCCAAAACATCACCAAACGGGCGCCAAACCTATCCACCATCCATCCCGTTACCGGATACATTACGGCATAACATACCGTGAAAATATTCAGGATCATCGCATAGCCACTGTCGTTCAAACTGAACTGCGATTTGAGCACCGGCTTAAGGATGGACACGATCTGTCTGTCTACATAGTTGAACACTATGGCCAGAAAAATAATGGCTACAATAAACCAACGTCTCTTCTCAGGGCTAAGCAATGTTTTCATTCGATACAATTAATAACCTAATAGAAGCCTGTTTACACTGCACAATTGCGCTTAATACCCGTCATTCTGCTTCAGTTGCTTGTTGGCATCCATTTCAGATTTGGGGATCGGCCACAATTCATCTTTCTTCTCTTTGAAAACCACCTGTTGCGTGGTGAAATATTTGATGGCTTCCGTATGATTGTAGATCGGCGTATAGCTTTCATCAAACCCGGTGATGATGTCTTTCGTCCAGGCCTTTGCGTCGCGGTTGAGATAGATAACTCCGTTCATGACTGTTTTAGCGATACCCCAGCGACGGAGGTCATACCATCTCAGGCCATCATTGGCGAGCTCCACTTTACGTTCGTAACGAAGGGCCTTTCTCATTTCAGCCTGCGTCAATGCCGTAGGCAGCTCGGGCATTTGTGCACGGCGACGCACCCTGTTGATGGCCTCATACACGGTATTGTCGATATCATTGTCCTCGATCTTCGCTTCTGCATAGATCAGCAGCAGTTCCGCAAAACGGAAGATGCCTACATTCAGATCAGATACCCCACTCACGGAGGTGGAATTGAAATCGGCCAGGTCGATTGGCTTGCGCCAGAGATAACCGCTGAACGATCTGTAAGCATTGGTTGCATCAGCATTGGCCACATTGGAAGGAGTAGTGGCCGTACCATTGATCACAGGCCAGTAATTCTTTACCTGCGCAAAACTGGTAGCAGGCTCAAACTGGTAGCCTACATAGCGGGCATGCGGACGCGCGCAATACATATCCAGCCTGGGATCACGGTTCTCGAATGGTTTGGTTGCATCATAGTAAGGAGACTCCGTGATCGGCAATCCATCCTTACACTGAAAGGTATTGATCAGGTCTTGTGTGGGGCCCCAGTAACAAACACCTTTACCCAAACGTGAAGCGGAATAGTACTGTTGGTTATGCGTGTTACCAGGAACATTCATATTGTACTCTGCCACCCAGATCCATTCCTTACTGGTCTTGAAACCGGCATGGCCGAAGATATTGGCCAGGTCAGGCTCTCCCACCGTATGATCTTTTCCTGCAAAGCCGATGCTGCTGTTGAAGGGAGTGAGATCATGTACTCCGGTAGAAAGGGTGAGGGCAGTGTTGGCTGCAGTTGCTGCATCCTTGTATTTTTTTGCATACAAGGCAACCCTTGCTTTAAGCATATAGGCAGCCACACGTGAAGCCCTTACATTTCCAAAGGCGGATTGGGATATTGGAAGATTGTCTGCTATTTCAGTTAACTCATCGAGCAGGAATTGCTCTACCTCGGCCTTGGGTGTTCTGGGCACGCTGGCATTGCTCAGGTCAACGGAATGTTTCAGCAGTGGCACAGCCCCATACAGCTCTATCAGTTGTGAATAGCAATAGGCGCGAACAAAACGGAGCTCGGCATCCAGTTGCTTGTAAGCGCTCTCTGTCATGGCACTTTTGATACGTTCCAGGTTATCGAGCACGGTATGGCAACGAGCGATGGTTTGATAATGCACCTGCCAGGGTTTGTTGGTGAGCGCATTGTCCGTTGTGATAGCACTTGTGATAGGCGAAGTATAATTAGTGCCGGGGCGCGCATAGCCGATATCGGTGATATTGTCCATTACATGCCACATCGGAGTGCTGGCAGCATCCAGTTTGCTGATATTCTGATAAGCGCCAAACAATCCCATTTCTGCTTCCTTGGCATTGGCAGGGAAAGTACCGGTAGACGGGCCATTGAGCGATGCCAGATCCGGCTTGCATGAATTCAGGGCCACCATCGATCCGATAGTGAAAGCCGCAACCCTGGTTATATATGTAATGCGTTTCATTTTTTTAGAATTTAATATCGATACCAAATGTGAAGATCTTGACCTGGGGATAGAAGTTACCGCCGCCTAATGCCACACCATCTGTTGCACCGGCGTCGAAGTTGATCTCCGGATCATACCCCTGGTAGAATTTGGTCTTAGTGAAAAGATTCTGTCCGTTCGCATAGATGAATGCTTTCTGCAATCCGAACTTCTTCAGCACGGAAGAAGGGATCTCGTATCCCAACTGAATATTCTTCAGGCGGAAATAGGAGGCGCTTCTCATCCACAGGGTGGAGTTCTGTGTGTTATTGGTAGAAGTGATGGAAACGCGGGGCAGTGAGGCATCTTTGTTCTCGGGTGTCCAGTAGTCGAGCTGCCAGGGTTTGATAGCGCTGGAGTTGACGGCGGGGATCACGTAGTGAGAGTTCAGGTACCCATCCACTTTACCAACACCCTGAAGCAGGGCGCTGATGCGGAACCCTTTCCATCCCAGGTCAAGGTTGCCACCGTAGGTGTAACGGGGGATGGTGCTTCCGATGATCACTTTATCGGCATCGGTGATCTTTCCATCGGGGATCGATTTACCGTTTCCATCTGTGGCACCGGCAATATCCTTATAGCGGACATCACCTGGTTTCAGTGTGCCGATCTGTGTGGGCCCTTTGCCGATCTCTTCCTGTGATTGATAAAGACCATCAGCGATATAACCATAAATGGAGTTGATGGAATAGCCTTCCTGTTGACGCAGCAGGTCGCCGGAAGTTTGTCCTTTCATGTCCAGGATCTTGTTCTTCACATCAGAGAGGTTAACACCGATGCCTAGTTGAAAATCTCCCAACCTGTCGTCATACCTGGCAGAGATTTCCCAACCTTTATTGGAAACAACTGCGGCATTTTGATAAGGAGAAGCAAGGCCGGTAAGTTGGGAAGTATTCAGCTTAAGGAGGATACCATCCGTTTTCTTATCATAGTAATCGAAAGTGAGGGAGAGCTTGTTGAACAGGTTCGCATCCACACCGATCCCTTTCATTTGTGTTTCTTCCCAGCGGAGATTAGGGTTAGACAGCGTGGTTTGCGTGATCATCTGGTAGATATTGCCACCCATGGAAACACTGCTCAAAGAAAGGGCTTCAGCAAAAGGATAGTAAGAGGTTCCGATATTCTGGTTACCCAGTTTGCCCCAGGATGCTCTTACTTTGAGCATATTCACCACAGGGCTGAACTTATCCCAGAAATCCTCTTTGGAAAGAACCCAGCCAGCGGAGAAAGAAGGGAAGGCGGCCCAGCGGTTATTGCCGATGAAGCGGGAAGTACCGTCGTACCTCATATTTGCTTCAAAGAGATATTTTTGCTGGTAGTCGTAATTGAACCTGCCGAATCCGGAGATCAGGATCCATTGGTTCTGGGTGCCGTTATTATCTTTTGTAGCATCGTCTGCACCTGCAGTGAGTTGCTCATAGTTATCATACACAAAGTTCCTTCTGTAACCAGACAAGAGTTTCTCATCATAGGTTTCCCTGGAAGTACCGGCCATCAGGCTGAAATTATGATCGCCGAAACTTTTCTGTGCAGTTGCCTGGAATTGATAAGTGCCATAGAAATACCGGTAACCGGTTTCTGTCAATTCCGTGAAAGTATTGCCTGCACCGGCTTCCGAACCATCTTCATAATAGGTCATTACACTTTTCCTGAAAGTGTGAACATTGGTGGTGAGATAACGGGGCGCAAACATACCTGTGAGCGATAACCAGTCTACCGGTTTGAAGTTCACGCTCAGGTTGCCGTAGAACTCCAGGTTATTCACTTTGCGGTTACCACCGTCTTCGATATAGCCAACGGGGTTGATCTTCACCCAACCATCGGACCATTTATCTCCATTACGGATAGGGATATTCGTTGGCATCCTGCCGAGATAGTTCCAAATGGTCCCTTCATCGGCTATCTGTTTCCTGTTCTTATTGGTAACGGCAACGTCAGCCTTGATATTCCATTTTTTATTGGGAGTGATATCGAGGTTATTGCGGAAAACATAGCGTTTGAAATTGGTGTTCCTGATGATGCCTTCCTGGTCAGTAAAGGCCAGTGAAGGATTTACACGAACGATGCCGCTATTGGCCATGAGAGAGATAAAATGGCTATGCGTCAATCCGCTTCCATCGAGGATGGCCTTCTGCCAGTCATAGTTGGAAGGATTCTCTTCATATTTCTTTCTGAATGCTTCGATATCTGCGTCGCTATAGATCTTGGTATTGTTATCGTTCATGCTGGCGTCGTTGAACACCTTCATATAGGTAAGGCCGTCAGTCACTTTGGGGATGGCAGTGGGCGTTTGTTTGCCTACATAGCCCCTGTAATTCACAGACAGCTTATCTTTTGCTCTTTTGGTAGTGATGAGGATCACTCCGTTGGCAGCGCGGGAACCGTAGATAGCGGAAGAGGCAGCGTCTTTCAATACAGAGATGGATTCTATGAGGTTCACATCCACATCATCCATGGAACCTGCAACCCCATCGATGATCACCAGTGGGTTACTGCTGGAACCTCCGAAGGAGTTGATACCCCTGATACGTATCTGAGCACCATCACCACCGGGAGAACCGGTTTGAGAGGTGACCGTTACGCCGGGAGCCAATCCCTGCAAGGCATTGGAAGCGGAAGTGTTGGGGCGTCTTTCAATTTGGGTACTGCCGATAACGGAAACGGACCCTGTAAGATTTCCTTTCTTTTGGGTACCATAACCAACCACCACCACTTCATTGAGGCCGGCCACATCTTTTTTAAGTGAGACATTGATCACGGTGGAACTGCTCAATTCCACTTCTTTTGCAATGAAGCCAACAGCAGAGAACACCAATACATCTTTTGTATTGGGCACATTGAGGGAATAATTACCTTCAGCATCGCTGGAAGTACCTGATTCGGCGATCTTCAGGCTAACGCTTACTCCTTCAAGGGGTTTGTTGTTCTCATCAGAGATCTTTCCGGAGATCTTTTTGGTTTGAGCTGCGGCTGGTACTGCAAAGAGCAGGAGCCATACAAGGCTGAGTAACCAACTGCCGGTTTGTTTCCGGAGGCTGCTTTGCTGCTGAACAATGGCAAAGCGGTGATTTTTTTTCATATCAGCTTTTAGTTTTTTGATGCTTACTAATATTTCCAAAGCCATCAACTCCCTTTAATTTTGTTTCATTTCAGGTAAAAAGAATTAATGTTTTGCAAAAGAATGATGCACAATTAAACAAAACATTACCTATCAGTAAACAAATCATTATGAATTGAAGCATGGAAAGAGCAATCGTGGTTATAATTGACCTAACAAAGCTGTTAATAGCTTTCATTTGGTTCAATTTTGTAAACCAAATGTAAACTAATTTAACTCAATTAAACAATATTAAATAAAAAGAAAGGAAATTTAAGTCGGGGCATCCTAAATTGCAGCCGGAATTTTTATCAAATCGTAAACTCTCTGCAAGACTTTGAAAATATTAGGAAATATTGGCAACTTTGTGAAACATAACTTTATTGTATGAAAACGATAACAGACAGGCACCAGTTTATCCTGAAGAAATTAGCGGAAAAAGGCCAGGTGACCATTCCCCAGCTCATGGATGAAATGCAGGTGAGTGGCGTTACCATCAGGAAAGACCTGAAACTGTTGGAAGAAAAGAAA
>JAGIAP010000264.1 GCA_017744805.1 Chitinophagaceae bacterium
GAACAGTTATCAAAAGCCAGCCCTGGAGCAGAAAGGCTCCTGGTCTGTGATCATGGTGCCGGATCTGCAGAACTATGTGAAGTGGCAAAGGAACCAACCACTGGTTGACCTGATGATGGCCTGGATCGTGGACAATATCGATACGCTCAATATCAAAATGGTGATGGGCGTTGGCGACCTGGTGGAAAATGATGGAAAGATCACCAACGATTATGACGGAGATCAAACCTCAAAAAGCCAGTGGGACTATGTTTCAAAGGCCTTTAGCAAACTGGATGGCAAAGTTCCCTATATCGCCGCAACCGGTAATCATGACTATAGCATCGACAGGCAGGGCAATCGCTCCTCCATGTACAGCCAGTTCTTTACCTCTGAAAGAAATCACCTGAACCAGAAATACCTGGTGCAGAATTCAAGGAATGAGCAGGGGCAACCAACGCTCGAAAATTCAGCCTATGAGCTCAAAGGGTTGAACGGGAAGGATTATCTCTTCATGACAGTTGAGTATGCACCCCGCGATACCGTTCTCACCTGGGCCAAAAATGTGGCAGCCCTTCCGCAATACAAGAATCATCGCGTGATCCTGGCTACACATGAATTCCTCAACGCAAAGGATGTGCGTACCACCGGAGATATCAAATGGATCTGGTGGGAGCCCTACAACGTGGACAATATGATCCAGAAATCCCCGCGTATCACTTTGCCCGGCGCCAACAATGGCCAACAGATCTGGGAGAAACTGGTGCAACCTTCTTCCAATATCGAAATGGTTATGTGTGGTCATATTTCAGGAGAAGGATACAGAAAAGATAAGAATGCATCAGGCAAAACCGTTCACCAGATGTTGTTCGATGCACAATCCATGGGTGGCGGCCATCGCGATGGAAATGGTGGTGATGGTTGGTTACGTATCATCGAGTTTTTCCCTGATGGAAAAACTGTGAAGGTGAAAACCTTCTCACCACTGTTCGGTATTTCACCCACAACAAGACCTTTTGCCTGGAAAACAGATTCCAGGAATGAGTACACGATCAGGTTCGATTAGGACCAACAACATTAAGACTGCTAAACCATTGCTGCTATGAAAAAAATTGAAACCAGCACTAACAAGCTGGGTATTCCGCCGTCGCTGCTATGCGGATACCTCGGGATCTTGATCTTCATGATGGGAGATGGAATGGAACAGGGCTGGCTAAGCCCTTACCTGTTAGAGAGAGGGATGAGCATACAACAGAATGCTACACTGTTCACTGCCTATGGTGTTACGATAGCCATTGCGTCCTGGTTTTCGGGTGTGCTGGCGGAATCGTTCACGCCCAGGAGAACGATGCTGATCGGATTGCTGATCTACCTGGCAGGCACAGCCGGTTTTGTTGGAATCGGGTTGGATTCGCTCGATTTTCCTACCATGGTGATCACCTATGCCTTGCGTGGATTTGGATATCCATTATTCGCGTATTCCTTTTTGGTATGGGTGTCCTATGTATCCCCTCCGGGCAACCTGGGCCGTGCAGTAGGATGGTTCTGGTTTGTATTCACCGGAGGATTAAATGTGCTGGGAGCCTTCTATTCCAGTTGGGCGATCCGCGAACTGGGCCATATACCTGCCTTGTGGAGCGCCGTGTTTTGGGTGTTGCTGGGAGCATTGTTTGCGCTGGTATTGAATAAAGCGCCATTCAAAAGAAATGAAGAGGCGCAGCAAAATAAATGGAGAGAACTGATCAAGGGCCTGACCATCGTTCGCACCGAGCCTAAAGTGGCCATCGGTGGAATAGTAAGAGTGATCAATACAACAGCCCAATTCGCTTTTCCTGTTTTCCTGCCAACCTATATGGCGGAACATGGATTCAACACCACTGAATGGTTGTATATCTGGGGCACCATTTTCACCAGCAATATCGCCTTCAATTTGATATTCGGATTTGTGGGAGACAGGCTGGGATGGAGGCAAACCATTACCTGGTTTGGTGGAGTAGGCTGCGGCATTACCACACTCCTGCTGTATTATATCCCTCAATACTCCGGTGGGAATTACTGGCTGGTGATGCTGGCCGGAATTGCATGGGGCGCATGTTTGGCGGGCTATGTACCCCTTTCTGCCCTGGTTCCTTCACTGGTGAAAAAAGACAAAGGTGCTGCCATGGCAATACTCAACCTGGGTGCGGGATTGCCGGTATTCGTAGGACCGGCCATCGTAGGGCTTTTCATCGGAAATGCTGGTACGGAGGGGATCATATGGATACTGGCAGTATTGTATTTCATCAGTGCGGTACTGACACGCTTTATCACGCTGCCTGCACAGGATACGGATATTACAAACAGGATGACCGTTACGGAGTCATCGGTTTTGTCATCATAAGAACTGAGAAAATTTGTTAAACATTAAAGAGAAATATGAGAGTATTAGTAACTGCACCTTATCATGAAAAAGGATTGTTTGATGTTAAGCAGGATCTTGGCGAAGTGATCTATCGTCCCTGGAAAGAGAATGGACGCGCTTATAACGAAGATGAATTGATGGCCCTTTTATACGAAACGGAGGCGGAAGCGCTCATCACTGAGCATGATCATGTAACGGAGAAGGTGATTGCTGCCAATGCGCACTTGCAATTCATTGGCGTGTGCCGGGGGACTCCTTCCAATGTGTCGCTGACCACAGCCACCAAATATGGAATTCCTGTTTTTTACACACCTGCCCGTAATGCCCAGGCGGTAGCTGAAATGTTCATCGCAAATGTGATCACTTTCATGCGTCAGACCTTGCCCGCCATCAGTTGGTTGCGCGGTCGCAACTGGGAAGCAGGTGCACATACATCCTACCTCCAATTCAAGGGAAATGAATTGGCTGGTAAGAAGATCGGTATGGTGGGCTTTGGCGCCATCGGGCAACTGATAGCGAGGTTGATAGAAGGGTATCCCTGCAGCATTTCTTACTATGATCCTTATGTGAATGCGACTACTTTTCCTTCTTATCATCAATGTAGTTTGGAAGAGCTTTTTTCAAGCTGTGATATCGTGTCTGTGCATTTGCCCGTTACAGCAGATACCAAAGGAATGATCGATCGCCGGTATTTTGAACTGATGAAACCTGATTCCATTTTTGTGAACACGGCCAGGGCGATCGTGGTGAACAGGAATGATATGTACAGTGTGTTGTCACAGAACAAGATCAAAGGTGCCATCCTGGATGTATTCGACAACGAGCCGCCAGATGAACTGGATTATAAGATCATCGATCTGCCGAATGTGCTGGCTACACCGCATATTGCAGGCGCTACACATGAAGTGGAAGACCATCATGTCCGTATCCTCAATGAAGTGTTGGTGGAATGGTTCGTGCATGGGAACCATAGCGCCAACCGCCTGGCGAACAAGGAAATTTTATCCTCGTATATTCAACCATAAAATGTAAAAGGATGAGACAACAGGATGCATACCTGGTGCTCGATATCGGAACAGGTAATGTTCGTTCAGCTATCGTAACTCCATCGGGAGAGATACTGGGCGTAGGCCGGGCTGATATCAGGTATTACCGGGATGAGCTCTACCCTGAATCTATTTATTTCAAACCGGAAGAGCTGTGGTCGCAATTACAGGCATTGACCAGGGAGGCCCTGCAGCAAGCCGGAAAAGTGAACATAAAAGCGGCCACCACTACCAGCCAGCGGGAAGGGATCGTGTTGATCGATCGGTCAGGTAAGGCCGTGATCGGTCTGCCCAATATCGATCATCGTGGAAGGGAATGGGAGAACCAATACTCCGATAAAAGCAGGATCTACCAGTTGACAGGCAGATACCCCACTTCTTTATTCTCTTCCTACAAACTGATAGGGATAAGAGAAAGAAGAAAAGAGATCTGGGATGGCCTTTCTTGCTTCCTTAGCATCAGCGACTGGGCTGCCTGGGAGCTGAACGGCATTGCCTTGTATGAGCACTCGCAGGCATCGGAAACATTGTTGTATGATGTAGCTGCCGGAAAATGGAGTGAAGAATTATGTTCGATCTTTGGCATCGCTGCCAATGTATTGCCTGAGTTATCGCAATCCGGCACTGTGGCCGGTCCGGTAAAAAAAGAGATCGCGGTATCATGGGGGATCTCCCCGGATACCCTGGTGATCACTGGTGGCGGGGATACACAAATGGCTATCAAGAGTACAAGCCCTTCTCTTGGGGATGTTGTGATAGTGTCAGGTACCACTACTCCCGTAGTGAAACTGGAAGGGAATTATATCACCGATACAAAAGAAAGGACCTGGACAAGCAGGGATATAACCAAAGACAGGTTTGTGTTTGAAGCCAATGCCGGTGTTACCGGCTTGAATTACCAACGCCTCAAGGAGGTATTCTATCCCAATGAAGGATATGATGTGATCGAAAAGGAACTGGAAGAGAATGCACACAGGAATTGTGTGGCCTCACTGGGCTCATTGATTGCAGGTGAGGCTAAACCAGTGATCTGGGGCGGCTTTGTGTTCCCTGTGCCTGTTTCGCATGAGCTAAGCCGTAGTAGTTTTGTTTGGGCTACCTTGATGGATATCTCTTTTTCCATTGCGGAAAATTACAAGGTGCTGGCTGAAGTATCCGGCCATGATGCCGGTCATATCTGGGCCTGTGGCGGTGGATTGCAAAGCAAAACATTACGTAATCTGATAGCTGCCATAACAGGAAAAGAGGTGAGGGTGAGGAATGGATTTGAACAGGCATCCGTGATAGGTGCAGCCATGCTTTGCAATGAAGCGCTGACTATTCCTGTGGAAAGAGAAGGCCCGATGCTGGCCAGCTCAGCATCCACCGGGAAGGATGCAGATACATACAGATCATATTACGAACAATGGAAAGCTACAAGAGAACAGTTCAGAGCTGTTAGTTAAATTATGAATAGAGCATATTTTATCGGGATCGATATAGGCACGCAAGGGGCCAGGGTTGTTCTGTTGGATGATCGTGGCCGGCAATGGTGCGCCAAGGAAGAAGTATTTCCATTAAGTGAAGATTCCCGCGAAGAACAATCCCCTGAATGGTGGTGGGCATCCTGTTGCAGGCTGATCCCGGAACTGATGCAGGAAGTGAAAGAGCAGATAGCAGTAGAAAATATTAAAGCCATTGCGGTCACTTCCACCTCAGGTACCATTATTCCCCTGGGTAAGGACATGGCTCCCCTGCATAATGCGATCATGTACAGCGACCCAAGGTCAGCATCAGAAGCCGCATTTTGTAAGGAGATAGCCGTTAAGAATGTAGAAGAAGGTTATACTGCTTTCAATGCGTCCAGTGGGTTACCTAAGATGCGATGGTTTATGGATCGATATCCTGAGAAGCTGCAGGATCTTCATCAATTCATTCATGCGTCCGATTTCATCACCGGCCAATTATGCGGTGAATATGGTGTCACCGATTATACCAACGCAATGAAATCTGGTTATGATCTCCATCAGCTCAGGTGGCCTGCTTATATTTCAGAACAGATCGGTATCCGCAGGGAATGGTTGCAGGAAGTGCGGCCATCCGGCGAACCGCTGGGAAAAATAAAACCTGACCTGGCTACGCAATGGGGCATTCCTGGAACGGTGATGGTAACAACGGGAATGACCGATGGCTGTGCTTCCCAGGTAGCCTCAGGCGCTGTAAGCCCGGGTCAGTGGAATACTACTATTGGTACAACGCTTGTCATTAAAGGAGTGACCAGGAAGGCAGTGGATGATCCTTCGGGAGCCATCTACAACCATCGCCACCCTGCCGGATACTGGATGCCTGGTGGTGCCAGCAATACAGGCGCTGATTGGGTAAGTAAATTATTTTCAGGACAGGATCTGCAGGAATTGGCTGCAAAAGCTGCTGCTCAATTGCCTGCGGCTTCATTGGCCTGGCCTTTGATACAACAAGGAGAGCGTTTTCCATTTTTTGCTCCACAGGCTAATGGCTTCTTGCCTGAGGGAGATATCGTTGAAAAATTCACTGCCTGCATGGAAGGTGTAGCCTTCATCGAGCGATATGCCTACGAAAGGATCAGCTTGTTATCAGGTGAAAAACCTGAACAGATCTTTTCTGCCGGAGGTGGAAGCAACAGCGATACCTGGTTGCGGATCAGAAGTGCCGTTTCCGGGGTGCCAATCTGCAGAATGAAAAATGTTTCTGGCGCAGCAGGCGCTGCTATACTGGCTGCCTCCCGCAGCTTTTATGCGTCCTTGCAGGAAGCGGCTGCACAAATGGTGTCACCGGAATTGACCATCAGGCCGGAGCCAGCATTGGTGGCGGCTTACGACCAGAAATACCAGGTATTTATTGAAGAATTGAAAGCAAGAAAAATATTGAACTGAACATGCTGAAGATATTTTTACTCCGACACGGTGAAACAGCCTACAATGCAGATAATAACCGCTATTGCGGTCGTACCGATATTCCGTTGACAGAAAAAGGCATGAAGCAGGCCGAAGAAGTGAGAAGACAACTGGAAGGGATTGCGTTTGTGCAGGTATTTTCTTCTCCCTTACAACGTGCTTATACAACCGCTAGTATCGCGTCAGGTAAAGAGGTAATTAAAGATCAACGATTGATAGAAGCTGATTTTGGCGAATGGGAGGGTAAGACAAAAGAAGAATTTATGGCAGAGAATGAATCCCTTTGGCTGAATTGGATGCGTGATCCGGCCATCCACCGTGCAGGGGGTACCGGTGAGAGTGGGGCAGAGATCGTAGCCCGCGTGGATGATTTTTTCAGGTCACTGCAATTCCAATATTCGGAAGGGAATATAATGGTGGTAGCGCATAACGGCATCAATCGCCTGTACATGGCGCATAAGCTTGGGATGCCATTGAGGAATTACAGGCAGTTGGTGCAGCAGAACTCTTCCATCACTTGTTTTACTCTCGACGAAACAGGAACACTCACGCTTGAATTATTGAATTCAAAACTCCGGTAAATGAAAATACAACTATTGAAGATCGCTTCATTGGTGGCGGCAATGGTGATGGGCCAGGAAAGCAATGCCCAGTTACATACTTTGAAAGTTAAGAGCAGTTCAGACCTGCATTCGTTTTTTGCTTACTCAGGAAATGGGAATAAGATCATCAGCGGCCACCGCGGCAGTTACCTGTCGGGTTATCCAGAGAACTCGATCGAAACATTCGAATATGTGCTGAAACATACGCCTGCATTTTTCGAGATCGATCCGCGTCTCACAAAAGATAGTGTGATCGTGTTGTTGCATGATGCAACGCTGGACAGGACTACAACAGGAACAGGGAAGCTTTCAGATTATACCTGGGAAGAGGTTCAAAAATTCCGGTTGAAGGATAAAGATGGAAAAGTAACAGCCTACAGGATCCCAACCCTCCAGGAAGCGATCGACTGGGCCCGGGGCAAAACAGTATTGAATCTTGATAAGAAAGATGTGCCCATGCCGATGATCGCTGCATTGATCAAGAAGAATAAAGCAGGACATTTTGTAATGCTGACCGTCCACAATGCAACACAAGCAAAATTCTATTTCGATAAAGACCCCGGTTGTACGATGTCCGCTTTTGTAAAAACCGAAGAAGCGATGAAGGAGTATGAGGCTGCTGGTATCCCCTGGAAGAATATGATCGCTTATATCGGGTCGGAGAATAAGCCCGCCAATAAAACAATGTTTGATCTGTTGCATGCCAAAGGTGTAATGTGCATGATCTCGGCCGCGCCGGTATATGATAAGTTGGCAACTGCAGAAGAACGGGCGGCTGCTTACCGCGATATTTTCAAAGAAGGGGCGGATATCCTCGAATCTGATCTGCCGGTGGAAGTGGCGGAGGCAATAAGAAATAAATAGTAATTCATTGATGGCAGTGGCCTGACAGTATTGAGGGCAGACCAATCCAGGTCTGCCCTTTTAGTTTGGGAGTGCCCGCCACCCGCGGTACGCGAGCGACAGCCATATCCGTTTAACCAATACTTGCCTTGCTTTTCCAGGTGCGTTGGGGTAAATTACTTCGCGATGGGCAGATCGATAAAACCATCATTATACCATTTTATCTTCAGCGGTTGTGTCGCATCCTGGATGGATTCTTCATTTACATCTTTCCCTGTTCCGTAATTGATCTGTTCAAAAGGGCTTTTGTTGATATTGACGATGATAACGATCCTGCTCCCTTTGCTGAGCTTCCTGCTGGTGAAATAGGTGTTGGTGAAAGGCAGGTGGGTCTTCTTTTCTGGCGTGAGTAATTTTCTTGCAATATTGTTTTCGGCATAGCTGGCCCTGCCCATGAAGTAGGAGAGATAGAAATATTTCCCATCAGGCATTTCTTCAAATAATACCACGCTGTAATCCATATCTTTTTTATTGATACTTACGC
>JAGIAP010000265.1 GCA_017744805.1 Chitinophagaceae bacterium
GCATTTGATGATGCCACTGTCAGTGCCCTCTATACGATCAAAAAAGATTCTGTACATAGCAGGTTCCCCGTGGTGGCCCTGCGCGATGCCTCTCTCAAAACTGGTCCTGTAGTATTGAAATTCGAGGTGGTGGAGAACGAAGCTTTCAAACCTGGCGAAAAGAACAATACCTGGAGAAAGCTCACCATCACTGACAAACTGGTACGGCCTGCCAGTTGGGACGGCGTCATGGAATCTTATTACTGG
The DNA here is from genome assembly GCA_017744805.1 of Chitinophagaceae bacterium. Taxonomy (GTDB): domain Bacteria; phylum Bacteroidota; class Bacteroidia; order Chitinophagales; family Chitinophagaceae; genus Pseudobacter. The sequence continues at coordinate 247 of JAGIAP010000265.1, forward strand.
GGGAAATACAGCACGGTGAAGCATCAGTTCATGATCGATCTTACCGGCAAAAAATGGGACCAGGAGTTCATGGCAGGTATCTACAACGATTTTGCCGCACTGGCCTATTACAATGCCACCTTCAGCACTGCCCTGGTAGATTACAATAACGCCCATCCCAACGCCCCTCTCAGGGATGAAGATGGAGAACTGATGTTATTCCCTTAACCCTAAACTGTCAACAATGAAAAAACTCATCTATATATTCCTGGTCCTTGGCCTGCTATCAGGCATGAGCGCCTGTTACAAGGACAAAGGCAATTACTCCTATTCAGCCCTGGAAGAAATAAAGATCTCCGGGTTGGAAAAAACATACAGTAAGATCTCAAGGGTAGACAAGATCCAGATAGATCCACAAGTGAATGTTTCCGATCCTGCTGCCGACCTTGAATATCTTTGGCAGATCAATGAAGCAGATGCTATTGGAAGCGTACCAAAAAGTTTTACCATTGGTCACGAAAAGAAACTGGATTATCTGGTGAATGTGGATGCCAATACCTATATCCTCGTGTTCAGGGTAAAGAACAAGAAAACAGGATACGAGCAGATGACCAGCTCCGTTGTCACTGTCATTACCCGGTTCACCAGGGGATGGTATGTATTCAAGGAAGAAGGTGGCAAATCGGATATTGATCTGTTTGAAACGCCCACGTCGATCATTGCCGGTAACAAAGCGGCCAATGTATTCAGTGAAGTGAACGGACGCCAGTTGGACGGTCATTCCATGCAATTCTCCTATGCCAGTGATTACAACGGGGTATTCAATGGGAAAACTTCCAACTTCAAAGCCTTCTTCGCATTCACGGACAAGGATGCTACCGTAGTGAACCTGAATACATTCAAGGAAGTGCGGAATATGAATACTTTCTTCTACGATGTGCCGAAAGTGAAAGCCCCGGGTATGATCCTGACCGGTGGATATGGAAAATATTTCGTGAACGATGGTGGGCTCCACATCATTTCTACTTTCACCTTCAATAACGGAACCTTTGGCGCCAGGCTGATGGGAGACGGGAATAATAAACCATATCATCTTAGCAAATATTATATCTCCCATAATTTCAATGTGCCGCTGTTCTTTGATGAATTGTCCTCTTCATTTTACAGCTCCAATACATTTTCTTCTTCACTGGATGCTATAGACGATGCGGATGGCACCGAGCTCCCTGCCAATAACAATAACCAGAAATTATTGTACATGGGGCAGTCGCTGCTCAGTCCGCTGGAAGGATATGCCATATTGCAGGACAAGACCGATCCTGCCAAAAAATCAATTGCCCACATCGAATTTGAAGGAGAACTGATGATCCATCTGCAAACCATCAAACCTTCGGATAAGATATATAACGCTACCCTCTATACGCTTAACAATTCCGATGAGAACCTGATCTATTTTGTTACGGCCGATAACCAGGTGTGGAGCAGGAATCTCGTCAATGGGGTAGAGCAATTGCAGTATACTCCGCCTTCCGGGGAAACGGTTACCTATATACGCCACAGAAAATATACTGCTTACACGGCACCGGCTTCTGAACAACCTTTCAAATTCAACCTGATCATGGTGGGTACCACATCAGGTGGAAAATACAAAGTGAGGATGTTCGAGAAAACAGCCGGCAATCTCAATGCCAATCCTGCTTTCGTGATGGAAGGGGATGGTACGGTATCCGATGTTATTTACATGAGCCCTTCACTGAGGCCCAGCGAAGAATTGGTTTGGTCCTATTAATCATTTCAATATTTAAGTAAAGCAATGAAAAAGATCATTATTGTAAGCGCTATCCAATGGATGGCGATCGGGATGGCTATGGCCGGTCAGCCCAGTATCGTGAAAGGCGTATGGAAGAGGGAAACAGGAGAAAAGAAAGTGAATCTCTACAAAGTGACCCTGGGCCGACTGGAAGAGATTGGCAGTTCCTTACCCAATGCAGACGGTAGTTTCGGTTTTTATTTTACACCGGAAAAAGAAGGAGCATACGTGATCGGTAACGGCAATAGTGTTTCTGCCATGGATAAATATTATTTCTGGTTCAAGGGAGGTGAGGAGTTGAATATGGCTGTCAACGACAGCTCTTACACCCTTACCGGAAAAAATTCCAAAGAGAATATGGCCCTTACGCAATGGCACGATCAGTTGCAGGGCCTGGAAGCTCAGGCAGTTTACTTTACGAGGAATATCAGTACTTACGCGGATTTCTTTCCTCTCCTGGACAAATTCCTCAAAACAGTGATGAACAAACCTGCCGTTGCTACCGGGAATCAGAGCTTTGATGTATTGTTCAAGGAATGGAGGGAGGCGCATCTGGGTTATATGGCCACTTCGCTACTGCTGACGCCGCGCTCTGTGCATCCATCCAAAGAAGAGATCCCCGCATTCTATCAACAACTGACGCTGGGCCGGTTCACAAAAGATGGAAAACTGATGGACATGCCGTTCGGGGCCTCGTTCCTGGGTAATCTGAATATCCTGCCCCTTGTGCTTGGTAAACAAAGCAGTCTGCCTTCCGCCGATGAAACTATCGCTGCTGTGGGTAACGATACTATCAGAGGGGAGGTGTTCCTGATGGAAGCCCATCGAGTAAAGAATTATGCGGCCTATGCCGAAATGGAAAAAAAGTATGGGAAATACCTGGTCACTAAAGACCAGAAAGACCGTGCCATAGAGGTGGTGAAATATATCACCAGGGGTACACTGAATGCCGGAAAGGATCCGGTGAATTTCACATATCCGGATATGGAAGGCAAGCAGGTATCTTTGACCGACTTCAAAGGAAAGGTAGTACTGGTGGACGTTTGGGCTACCTGGTGCGGGCCTTGCAAGAAAGAGATCCCTGCATTGAAAAAAATGGAAGAAGAATATCATGGAAAAGATGTGGTATTCATGAGCGTATCCGTTGATGAACAAAAGGATGAGCAGAAATGGAAAGATTTTGTGAAGAAAGAAGAATTGAAAGGCGTTCAGCTATTTGCTGCAGGGTGGAGCGATATCTGCAAAGTGTATGAGATCAAGGGTATCCCCCGTTTCATGGTATTTGGGAAAGATGGGAAGATCGTGAACACCGATGCGCCCCGTCCTTCCGATCCTGAGCTGAAGGACCTGATCGATACCGAGTTGAAAAAATAAAGGATGTCTGAGCAGTCTGTTTTGAATTCCTGCGTTGTGCAAACAGCGCAGGATTTTTTTATGTCGACCAATACAAGGATTCATAGACGAACAGCGGCGATGGTCCCTATGTCGATAGCGGGCAGCGTATATCTACACCATTTAATTCAGAGATCAGGGGAGTATAGTTTTGCTGCTGGTAAACAAATAGAAAAACAAAACAAGCGATCAACAATGAAACTATTCTATCATCTTTTGGTGACAAGTATTGTGTTTGCGGGCTGTTCAGGAAAATCGAACGATGCTTCCGGACAGGGAAAATGGGGCGATCAGCCAGCCCTGCCCGTAGTGAGCGGACATGAGAATTTTACAATTGCCGGCAATAAATATTATGTGAATGTAATGGGCAATACGATCCCCCGGATGCCGAATTTCCCTTCTGTATCGGTAAAGAAGAATTATGCCAGGGGTTATGTGGCTGACCTGAGTGGTAAGCCGTTGAAAGGTGCACATATCGGTGTGTCCTCATCCATGACCGGCGGCTGGTATTCCAGTGGCAGCGGGGTTACCGATGAGAACGGCTATTATGAATTCCTGATCCCTGCCGGCGCTGCCTATTTCTTTGGTACAGCTACTACCATCACTTACAATGGAACGCCTGCTGTGGTTGGATTGTATCCTGCCGGTGGCACTACCAGTTTCCCTTCGGGAGAAGGTGTGGTAAAGAATTTCGTATTGTTATCCTATGGCCCTGCCAATCCTGATGAGATTGCTGCACAGCCCAATAACGAAACCAATTATTATGGTGGCGCATTGTATTTCTGGTTCCATGTAAATTATCCCGGTGATAACTATGATGGATACCTGCCATCCAATGGCGTGATCGAAATTGAACTGACACCTGTGGAGCCTTGTATGTATGGGGAGACCCGGTCCTTCAAGATCACCAGGCAGATCGGTACCTACGATGGATTCAATATCGTGAATATCCCGGTAGGGAAATATACCATCAAGGCCAAAATGAGCAATGGAAGTCAACTGAAGATGAAAGCCACAGGTACAGTAGCTAACGTGTATGAGCACCTTGGACTTGATCCTGATGAGGCTACGGGCACCTCTACGGTTACCTTTACGCCGGCATGGCAATATACGCCTGTAATGGTATCGAGCTTCAAAAGCAACTGGGACGCGCTCGAGATACAACTAAGCCTGTAAGGGAAAATCTATTTCTATAAAAGCAAAGCCCTGCAATTTTGGTTGCAGGGCTTTTGTATTTATTTCTTCAGATAGCTCTTTACGGAGTTGTGCAGGTTATCACTGAGTGGCGTCATTGGCAGGCGAAGGTGATTGTCGATCAGTCCCAGCTCTGTCATGAATGCTTTCACACCTGCGGGGTTGTTCTCGGCAAACATAAGCTCATAGGCCTGGATGAGTGGGTCATTGAGCGCTTTGGCAGCTTTGAGGTTTCCTTTCAGGCTCTCGCGCACCATTTGTGTGAAGGCTTTGGGGAAGGCATTGGCGGCAACGCTGATAACGCCATCCATGCCACAGGCGACCTGTGGCAGCACCAGGGCATCGTCCCCGCTCACTACGAGGAAATGCTCGGGCCTGTCGCGCAGGATCTGCATGCATTGTGCCATATCGCCACTTGCTTCTTTGATACCCGCGATATTGGATACTTCCCTGGCGAGGCGGATAGTGGTGTCTGCACTCATATTCCTGCCGGTGCGTCCGGGAACATTATAGAGCAGGATGGGTTTGGGAGAAGCTGCTGCCAGCAACTTGTAATGCTGGAAGATGCCTTCCTGTGAAGGTTTATTGTAATAGGGCGCTGCACTGAGGATGGCGGTGGCTTTTTCGAGGGGGAGGTGTTCCAGTTCCTTCACGAGGCTGGCGGTATCGTTACCACCCACGCCTACAATAACGGGAACGCGGTTGCCTACCTTCTCGTAAGTGTATTGAATGATGGCGATCTTTTCTTCCTTGCTCAGGGTGGGCGTTTCGCCGGTAGTGCCGAGTGTTACCACATATTCAACGCCGCCATCGATCACGAAATCGATGATGCGGCCGAGTGCGTCGAGATTCACTTCCATATTGGAGCGGAAAGGAGTGACCAGCGCAACGCCTGTACCTGAAAGAGTTTGCCTGAGAGACATCTGAATTTTGTTTTTGGTTTTGATTGTTGTGAACAGTGTATGTTTTATCGCATTACATCAAATAAAAAAGGCCTTCCTGTTACGGGAAGGCCTTCTATTATTTTGCTGACAAACAGGTCGTCAACCTTCCCTTTGTATGGAGATGGTCTTGACTTGCTTGGTATTTTTCTGAATGTTTTGCATTAACGGGATCAAAAGTAGTGCGCAATTGAATACCATACAAATAAATTATCCTTCAACGGGTAATTCTTCCCAGAAGCCCATCTTGTTGAACTTCTCGATGCGTTTCTTTACCCGTTCCTGTGGATCGAGTTGTTTGAGCTCATTGATGGCATCCAGGAGGAAGGGCTTGAGCAGGTCAGCGGCTTGCTGATAGTCCCAGTGTGCGCCACCGATCGGCTCTGGAACGATAGCGTCGATGAGGCCGAACTGGTGCATATGATCAGGAGTGAGCTTCAGTTGTTCAGCAGCTTTCTCTTTGTATTCCCAGCTACGCCAGAGGATGGAGGAGCAGGACTCGGGAGAGATCACCGTATACCAGGTATTCTCGAGCATCAGGATGCGGTCCCCAACACCGATACCGAGGGCGCCACCGGAGGCGCCTTCACCGATGATCACGCAGATCACGGGCACTTTGAGGCGGCACATCTCATAGATATTGCGTGCGATGGCTTCGCCCTGTCCGCGCTCTTCCGCTTCCAGGCCGGGATAGGCACCAGGCGTATCGATGAGGGTAACGATGGGCTTGTTGAATTTTTCTGCCAGCTTCATGAGGCGGAGCGCTTTGCGGTAGCCTTCAGGATTGGCCATACCGAAATTACGGAGCTGACGGGCTTTTGTATTGATACCTTTCTGCTGACCGATCAACATCACCGTTTGTCCATCCAGTGAGGCAAAACCTCCCACCATCGCCTTATCGTCCTTCACATTGCGGTCTCCAAAGAGCTCCACAAAATCGGAGGTCATTTTGTCGATGTACTTCATGGTATAGGGGCGGTCCGGATGGCGGCTGAGCTGAACTTTCTGCCAGGGCGTAAGATTTTGGGTGATGGCTTTGCGGGCCTCGATCACACGCTCCTCGAGTTTCCGGATAGGATCTGTAAGGTCGATCTTACTTTTTTCTGCTTTTTGTTTGAGCGACTCAATATCGTCAAAAAGCTCTTTGATTGGTTTTTCAAATTCCAGGAACTGACGGTTTTTGTCTTGCGGCATAAGTCGGGTATATGTAATAAGAGGCGGTAAAGTTAAGGGTTGGAAATTTTTTTAAAAATTTTTGTTGGTAAGATGAAAAAAGGCCTATATTTGCAATCCCAAAAACGATGTAACGATTTGGAAATTAGGTGAAAATGAGGGTTTTGGGATAGCTCTTGAAAGTGATGACACACTATATATTTTGAGGTTGCTAAGTTCGTCTTAGTAAAGGATTGGTAGTTCAGTTGGTTAGAATGCCGCCCTGTCACGGCGGAGGTCGCGGGTTCGAGTCCCGTCCAGTCCGCAAATAAAGGTTCACAGCAATGTGAGCCTTTTTGCGTTTTATGCCTGACGCCTTCACCCTGTCATTCTTAGCTGTCCTGCATCTAAATTATAGCTATTGCGGATAATCAGTGCTTCATATTCTTTTATTCCCCTTTTAAAAACACTCATTCAACTGTAGCATCCCATATTGATCCCTTTCGGGTATTTATCAGCTACTATTTATATTAACTTTAATAGAAGTACCCTATATCCTTCCAATCGTATCGGCTCTGTACCTGCTTCAGCCAGGCGCTGGTTATTCCTCTTTAGGCCCTTTTCCCGTAAGCACCTCTCCATTCTGATTTGTCTCAAAGAACCCTACGCTCAGTCTTTGAGCTGTAGAAATCGGTTATGTATAACCGTTGGTATCACCATTGGCAATCAAACCTACCAAATATGAGAATGCGAACCTTTACTAAAAACATCTTACTATTCTCTGCATTGCTGGTTGCAAGCCATCTGATGGCACAAAGCCAGCAATCGCGGAATGCTGCATTTCCTGTAGCAAAGGGCCATACAGGCCCATCCACCTCCCTGCCTCCGGCAGCTTCACAGGACTGGTTCTCCGAAGCCGTGAAAAACCTGAAATTCAAAGAATTCAGCTTTGAACAAGCCTCCCCTAAAATGGTGCGGGTGGCCAATTCCTCCAACCGCATCGGTTTCAATATCCGGGAGGATGCAATGACGGTAAAGAATATTGCTTACAAACCTTCCGATAAACCCTGGGCATCCACTTTCAGGGTGCAGGGTATCCGCAGGGAAGGCCATCGTTCCTTATCTACTGTTCCAAAAGGAAAGAAGATCGATGGAAAAGAACTGGTCTATCATTTTTCTTCCTATGACCTGCAATACCTCAACGATGAAAAAGGATTGCGGCAAAACTTCATTGTAAAAGAGAAGCCCCTGGGCACCGGCGAGCTGAAGGTGGCCATGAAGATCAGCGGGGATCTCAGGCCGGTGCTGTTATCAGACGGAAAGCTGGCCCTTCATACTCCGGGTAAGATCAACGATGTAAAATTCTATTACGACGACCTGAAGGTTTGGGATGCCAATCAGCAAGCCCTTCCAGCACATATGGAGCTGAATGAACAATCGAATAATTTGTCCATTGTGGTGGACGACCGGAACGCGGCATATCCCATCACCATCGATCCGCTGAACCACACTCCGGATTGGGCCACATCCGCAGATGGGGTACTTCCGGGACTGCTGACCAGCCTGCAATTGCAGGTAGATGCCGCCTATGGCTTCGGTGTTACCG
>JAGIAP010000266.1 GCA_017744805.1 Chitinophagaceae bacterium
GGCCACCCGTACACGTATTTCCAAGACTGAATATATTTCCTGTCCCAGTTGCGGCCGCACCTTATTCGACCTGCAGGAAACCACTGCGAAGATCCGTGCTGTCACCAATCATTTGAAAGGTGTGAAGATCGCTATCATGGGGTGCATTGTGAATGGCCCCGGAGAAATGGCCGATGCTGATTTCGGATATGTGGGAAGCGGTCCTGGCAAGATCACCTTGTACAAAGGAAAAGAAGTGGTAAAAAGAAATGTGGACAGCGCAATTGCCGTGGAAGAACTGATCAATTTATTAAGAGAGAACGAAGCCTGGGTAGAGCCTGCTTAGGGTCTGCCCGCCGCTTACCTCCCGGCGAGCGACGGTAACACTCGAATAAAATCCCATATACAATAAAAGCGGCGGTCTTCATCGGACCGCCGCTTTGTTATTTTCAGGGATGATAACTCATCCCGCTAAGTGATCGGGGTGAACTGCTTCAGGAACCTCACATCGTTCTCACTGAAGAGGCGGATATCATTGATTCCATATTTCAGCATCGCAGGCCTTTCGATACCCATACCAAATGCGAATCCGGTGTATTTGTTGGGATCGATCTTACAATTCTCCAATACTTTGGGATGCACCATGCCGCAACCCAGGATCTCCAGCCAGCCGGTGCGTTTGCACACGGCACAACCTTCGCCATGACAGATCAGGCATTGCACATCCATTTCTGCACTGGGCTCTGTGAACGGGAAATAGCTGGGGCGGAAGCGGATCTTGATATCCTTTCCATACATCTCCTGTACAAAGAAGTAAAGCGTTTGTTTCAGGTCAGCGAAGGATACATTCTCATCGATATACAATCCTTCGATCTGGTGGAAGAAGCAGTGGCTGCGGGCACTGATGGTCTCGTTGCGGTATACGCGTCCGGGACAAACGATGCGCAGTGGCAGAGCGCCCTTTTCCATATTCCTGATCTGGGTATTGCTGGTATGGGTACGCAGCACCCAGTCTGGGTTCTGCTGAATATAAAAGGTATCCTGCATATCACGCGCAGGGTGGTTCTCGGCAATATTGAGCGCGGTGAAATTATGCCAGTCGTCCTCTATCTCAGGGCCTTCTGCCGTAGAGAAACCGAGGCGGTTGAAGATGCTGATCACATGGTTCAGGAATAAGTTGATCGGATGGCGTGTTCCGAGCGTCAACGAATCACCGGGAAGGGTTACATCGATGGAAGTGGCCTGCTGTGATCCTCCGCCCAGTTGCTCCTTCCAGGTCTCATATTTTCCTTCCGCCAGCAATTTGAATTCGTTCAGGACAAGCCCGAATTCTTTTTTCTGATCGGCCGGAACATTCTTCATTTCAGCGAAGAGGTTCTTGACAATTCCTTTGGTACCTAAGAATTTTATACGGTAGGCTTCCAATGATTCGGCTCCATTGGTGGGGGTATTTTCAATCTCCTGCTTGTAAGCTGCGATCTGTTGTAACAATTGCTCCATACGGCAAAGATAAGAAAGTAAGGCCGCTGGCAGCCATCAATTTCCAAGTTTCGATTATATTGCACCCATGTCGGATATATTGAACATAAGTGACTTCCTCGACCCCGTGAACCGGGCCATGCTCTCACTGGACGAGGATTACAAGGACGGACAGTTTGGAAAGATCATTGAAGTATATGAAGAGGCCATGCCCGAACTGGACCAGGTAGACATCGTTCTGGTAGGCTGTGGCGACTCCCGGGGCGCAGGTATCAATGTTCATAGTACCGATTCCCCCGACACCATCCGGGCCGAATTTTACCAGCTTTTCTACTGGCATACGGATATCCGCATCGCCGATGTCGGTAACGTAAAACGCGGCGCTTCTCTCAACGACACGTATGCCGCCCTCAGAACGGTGGCCAGCGCCCTCACCGCCGCCGGCAAACTGGTAGTGATCCTCGGAGGTACTCATGACCTCACCATGGCGCAATACCGGGTGTATGCCGACCAGGAACAGATCATCGAAGCCGCCTGCGTGGATGCCCTGATTGACCTCGATATCGATAGCCGTCAGCGCGACAAGAACTTCCTCATGGAAATGCTCACCGGCGAGCCCAATTTTATCCGCCACTACAATCATATCGGATTCCAAAGCTATTACGTACACCCACGTATGCTGGAAACCATGGACAAGCTCCGGTTCGACTGCTTCCGTGTTGGCCATATCAAAGAAAATATCGAAGAAATGGAACCGGTGATCCGCAACGCCAAACTCTTCAGCTTCGATATCGCTGCCATCGCCCATGCATTCGCACCCGCCAATGGCATCACTCCCAACGGGTTCAATGGAGAAGAAGCCTGCATCCTCATGCGCTATGCAGGCCTCAGCCCAAACATAGATACCGTGGGCATTTACGGCTATATGCAGGAGAAAGACCGCGACAATCTTACAGCCAAACAGATCAGTCATATGCTCTGGTACCTGATAGACGGAAGAAGCCGGGGAAGACGAGAAGCGAAGCTGGATGAAAAAGAATCCTTCAACGAATTCACCATCGCTTTTGCCGAGATCGAAACGGTTTTCCTCCAGAGCAAACGCACCGGCCGCTGGTGGATGCAATTGCCAGACCAGCAATTCATCGCCTGTTCCTACAAGGATTACCTGCTTGCCAGCAGTAACGAGATCCCCGAACGCTGGCTCCGCGCACAGGAAAGAAGCTAGAGAGAATTTCCTATATTGGCGTTATGAAAATCAGTTCCCGGAGTATCCTGGCCATAACCCTGTTCGCATCAGCCTGCACCACCACACGCCAAACCAGTCAGGGTGGCGCTGTAAAACAGAATTACGTGGAGCAAAACCTGCTGAACGATTCCATATTGCAGTACGCACAAGTGGGAGTTGCCATCTTTGATCCTTCCGGGAACAAATACCTGTACAGTTACAAGGCCGATAAATATTTCACTCCAGCCAGCAACACGAAATTATTCAGTTGCTATGCCGCTATGAAATACCTGGGCGACAGCATTACCGGTATCAATTATTTCGAGAACGATACCGCCATCTTTCTCTATCCCACCGGGGACCCCACTTTGCTGCATCCCGATTATCATAACCAACCCGTGATCAGGTTCCTGCAACAAAGCAAAAAGAATATTTACATCAATCCTCCCAAATGGAATACTACCGCCTGGGGCGAAGGATGGAGCTGGGATGATTACGCAGACGATTATATGGTTGAGCGCAGCAGCCTCCCCGTTTATGGCAACGTTGTACAATGGGTGCAGGAAAACAACGATACTACCGGAAGCAGCAATCCTGATTTTGTACCCTCGCCCAGCATTTACTCCAATCCCGAAGTGAACTGGAAAGTGCGCTTCACAGCAGATACTTCACGTCGTTTCCGTGTTGGCCGCGATCTCAATACCAATACTTTTTTTATCACCCAGGGCCTCGAGCGCAAAGCATCCCAGTTTGTACCCTTCGTTACCAATGGCCTGCAATCCGCCCTGGAGCTACTTCCCGATACTGTAGGGAAAGAAATTACAGAAACGCCGGCAGCCACCAGGAGAAAGCTCGAAAGAACGGACGCTCTTCAACTACTGGCTATGCAATCTGTATCTTCCCAGCCACTGGACTCCATGCTCAAACCCATGATGCATCGCAGCGATAATTTCTTTGCAGAGCAATGCCTTCAAATGGTGAGCTATGATATGTTCAGGGAGTTCAATGAAAAGAAGGTGATAGATTCCTTGCTGAAAAAAGACCTGAAAGACCTGCCACAATCCCCCGCCTGGGCCGATGGCAGCGGCCTCAGCAGGATGAACCTTTTCAGTCCGGAAGATTTTGTAGCCCTGCTGCAGAAAATGGAAAAAGAATTCGGGATGCCCAGGATGAAGAATATCCTTGCCACCGGTGGCACCGGCACTTTGAAGAATTATTACCGATCAGACAGCAATTATATTTTCGCCAAAACCGGCACCCTCCGCGGTGTGGTGGCCTTGAGCGGATACCTGATCACTGAGAAAGGCAAGATCCTGATCTTCTCCGTGTTGGTGAACAATCATAATGGAAGTTCAACTGCAATCAGGAGAAAGGTAGAAGCGTTCTTGAATGAGGTGAGGAGGAGTAATTGATCATGAAAACTATTTGCCTTTTTTCTTTTTGCTCTTCGACTTTTTCTGAAGCGCAATAATATCGCTGATGTCCTGTGATCTTCCGGACGCCTCCTTATTGGTTATGAAATCCTGGAGGCCAATATATGTAACATTGAGGCCGTCGAGATCGATCTCTTTTTTGTTTGCAAATGCTTCATTAAATGCAACTCCATCAATAGAATTCAGGATATCGATCCTAAGTGGAGGATATCCTATCTGGGTTATATACCCATCTTTGAGAAAATCTTCTTTAGTAAAACCTAATGCAGCCAAGCCAAATTCTTTCACCACCTTCAGCATTTTATCAGCATTCTTCTTTGAAATGCCGATCCATATATCGAGATCACCTGTATGGCGGGGCTTACCGTGAAACGCCAATGCATAACCGCCAACAACCATATATTCTACTTTATGTTTGTTCAATAATGCAATAAAATCTTCAAAGTCCTGTGCAAGGATCATGAATGCAGTTTTCTTTTACTTACTACAGATTTGTCAAGTTTTGAACCTGGCTGTAAGGATTGATTTACAATGAAAGCTACGGCATATGCCCTTTCTTTTACAGAACGGGTCAACCAGTATTTCAAGTCTTCTTTTGATTCATCAAAGCTATGTAACTGCCTTTTTTGGACAACAGGCACAACTCTGAAATGGCTTGTTTGCCTGATCGGCTTATTATGAACGGCCATCCTTTCGATCCGCAGGACCTCATTTTCAAAAGGTTTCTTCCCCTTGGAGAGATAATTATTCAAAGTGTTATAGCTGTATTGGGGATAAGAAGCAGTAAAGTGCTTGAGGTTTGAGAACACTTCAAAATTGTCCTTGTCTCTAAATTTCCAATAGGCAAGGATCACCCGTCTTCCGGTATTTTCAGTTTTTGCCATATTCAAATTTACAAAAACTGACAACTATTGTATCAATAATTGTCAAAATTAGTTTACTGATATTTTTTGATCCAAATCAAACCCGGGTGCGTACCCAACCCTTCCCGATACACTCCCGTACAATTATGCAATATGTGGCAGGTGGAAAATAATCCGACCTTTAAGAAGCAATATTGCCCCGGTTGGATCGTTCGAAGAGGATAAATCCCCCCGGCTGCTGCATAGCAGTGAACCACTTAATACAAGGATGTTTGGCAGGAAGTCTTGCCGATATGGAGATGATCACCGGCTGTATCAACAACGACCGGCGGTGCCAGGAACAGTTGTACAAACAGTTCTACGGGCCGATGGTATCTATTTGCATGCGATATACCCGCAACCACGACGATGCCATTGAAGTGTTGCACAATGGTTTTCTAAAAGTGTACAAGCATATTCACAACTTCAATGCGGAGCGCGCTTCGCTATATACCTGGATCAGGACCATCGTTGTCAATTCAGCTATCGACTTCCTTCGTCAGAGAGAAAAATTCTATAGCGATATCGAATTGGAAAAGGCCGCCGAGCCGTCCATCGACGATGACGCCGTTCAACGTATGTCCGCCACTGAACTACTGAAACTGGTGCAAAGGCTGAGCCCCGCCACCAGAACGGTTTTCAACCTGTACGTCATTGAAGGGTACAATCACAGAGAAATAGGAGAATTATTGGGCATCAGCGAAGGCACCAGCAAATGGCACCTCAGCGAAGCCCGCAAACAATTACAAAAACTATTACAAACCTTGCAAGTGTAACGTAATGAACGAAAGACAACCATACGAACAACACTTGGCAGAAAAAATGCAGCAGCTTCCTCCCCCCATGGAACAGGATAAAGCATGGGATCAGATGAAGGTCTTGCTCGACAAGGAACTTCCCCGCGGCAATGGATCCGGCGGCAATAACCGCTGGTGGCTTTTCGGGATGATCGCGGGCATCCTCTTTATCGGCACCTGGATCTATCAGCAACAACCTGGTCCGGGTAACACTATCGCTGCCAAAAAACCGACTGCCGTTGATACATCACCCAATGCTTCCCAACCAGACCAGGAAAGCATTGCCAATCTGCCTCCCATGCAACACCCTCCGGGAGCCAACCGGAGCACCCCTGCTACAGAGGAAAAGGCCGGGACCAGCAGGGCCAATTCCGAGGCCGCCCGCACGGACCAACCCATCCATTCTGCCAAACGCCAAACCAATCCGGACGGCAAGTCAACCAGCGACCCCGCCATCACAGACGATGATGTAGGAAAGACCAGCCCTCCGATCCAAATTACCCAAAACAATAAACCCCCTGCCTATACCGAAAACTCTACACTCCTATCAAATTCAGGAATCAATAAAACAGGAAAGAATAAAGAACTTCCTGGTCAGCCAAACCACTCTTCTTCTAACGCCGAGGTAAGACCGAACACTTATTCAAATGAGCTTTACGGATCGATACCCCGGGATATAGACGCGGGTTCTTTTCAGATAAGGACTGACCAACTGCTTCGCGGCCAACAAATGAATGGCAAATATGCGGGAGATCATTCCCTGATCAGCCAAAATGTTGCGCTGGCCAACAAGAACGCCATGAGGAAGATCGCCCGCAGCAAAGAGAAAGCCTTTTCCATCGGCCTTTCACTCCCCCTCGCCTTTCCTGTTGCAGATCAGAAAGCACTTGGATACAATTACCGGGGCGGATCCAACACCGTATCGGACTATATCCCATCGCCCCATGTTCAATACCATGTGAACAACAGGACCTATTTCCAAACAGAGATCCAGGTAGTAACGCCGCAGTATATCCGCCCCATCCTGATGTACCAGGAAAAATACATGAGCAATCCCAATACCTGGATGTACAACTCCGTATATGCAAGGAAGCTTTATTACTTCAACCTGCCGGTTTCAGTATATCATAGCCCGTTGCCAAATTTTTTCCTGGGCACCGGACTGCAGTTCTCTTCACTTATGAGCGGGGTAGCGATGTATGAGCATAAAAAAGTATATGGCAACCAGGAAACCATTCTTTCCCAACAGTTCAGTAAAATGAACTACGATTCACTCACCAACAGGATGAGCAACTCAGAACTTCGCTTGCTCCTCGACGTGAATTATTACTGGCAACGGTTCACCGTGGGCCTCCGGTACAACCAGGCTTTCGGCAATTATGCCAGCTTCCGGCTCAACAATACAACGGGATACACGTACGACAAGAACAAAGCCTTGTTCTTCTATCTCAGGTACAATATCTGGGAAGACAAGAAGCGATCCGTTCCCGGCCGCTCTATGTTATCGCTTAAATAATTGCTCCAGGTATTCTTTTTTGAATTCGATGTAAGTGGGACTTCCACTTGCAGTCACATTGTGTTGCCTGCATTGGAAAAGATCGGATACCAGGGTGCGCATTTCCCTTTCAGTGAGCGCATTGCCTGGCTTGATGGCTTGCTGCCAGCTCAGTGAGCGGATCAGTTTTTCACGTCGGGAGAATTTGAGATCCCCGCTGAAATGTTTGAACTGTTCCAGCAATTGTTCGATCACTACTTTCTCATTACCCGCTTCAAGATCGGCGGGTGTTCCATTGATGAGGAATCCCTGTTTGCCTGAAGGCTCCACCAGGTAACCCAATATTTCAAGATCGGGCAATAGGTCCGTCATCAGGGCCGCATCCTGGGCCGAAAGCTCGATGGATTGAGGGAAAAGGCTTCGCTGTGAGCTCATGGGCTTGCCACTGACCGCAGCGGCAAAACGTTCATACAATACCCGCTCATGCGCCAGTTGCTGGTGAACTAAAATATATCCCCTGTTGGTGGGGGCTACAATATAGGTGAGATGTAATTGCAGTAATGGCGCCTCTTCTATCACGCGCATCTCCTGTTTCGGTTGTACGCCATAGATAGCCAGCAGCGGATCCGTTTCCTGCGTATATTCCTGCACAGGCTGTTTGGTCCTGATCTGATCCAGTAAGGACTCGAAAGGCTTTTCCCCTTCCGCGCCAGGCAGTTTGCCACCGGCTGCCAGAATCGCCGACTGATCATCGGTACTGCTTTTTTGGGAAGGCTCGTAGAGATCCTTCCAGTGCTTCAGGTTGGAGTTCTTTTCTGAAGGGGGGATGCTCCAGGCCTGGTGCTTTTGGGTGAAGTTTTGATACAGTTGAGAAGAGGCCGCTGCCGCCTGCTTATCTTCCGTGAAAGGTTTGTTCAGGGCGTCCAGTTGCTGGATGTTCGGATCGAGATCGAATTCAAGGGTAGGCGTAACGCTGAACTGCGCCAATGCATGCTTCACTGCCGCCTG
>JAGIAP010000267.1 GCA_017744805.1 Chitinophagaceae bacterium
GATTGTACCGGTGAGCTCGATATAGCGTGGAAGTATTTCCGTGAATTCTATTTGCAGGAGCGTAGAGAGCTCATTCAAAAGATCATCAATACCGTCCCCTTTGTAAATAATAAGGTACCTCTGGTTCCCGGGCACACCCTTCGTTTCAATTTCAATGCACCCGATCCGGCCGGAACGGGATACGCACAAACAAAAGAAGATGGGAAACTTCAGTTCGACCAGGCCATTGAAGACAATTGCCGCGCGCTGTCTGTTCAATGGCTCGAAGATCTGAAACCCTGTAATCTTACCCAATCTCAAAAAGATGAGATAATTGAAAGGATGGTTCAGGTATGTAAGGAAGGAGGAGATGCCCAGCATATTTATGGTGCATCTACGGTGAAACCTTCCAGCACACTGGCAGACCGTAGCTTTGATCAGGTGCTTAAATCAGTGTTGGGAAGCAATTACAATAATAATTGTAACGTATACCTGATCAGTGCCCCCAGGACCTATGAAGGGCAACCGGCGATGGGAGAGAAGCCGGTCTATTCCAAGCCGGATTCCTGCGAATGCGCTACCGTTTCATCTTTATATCAACAGTTCACTTACAAAAAAGCCGGCAGTGAAACTTTCTCAGACTACATCTACCGGACAGCAGGTACCAGGATAAGACAGGGAGTGCTGGATACATTGCGAATGAGCTGTAGTGGTCAGCTCACTTGTAATTTCCTGAAGCAACCCATCAGCCTTCCGCCGGTATTGCAATGCGGGGTAACCAATGTATGCGTCGATTGCCTGGCCATCGATACGCTGTACGATGGCTTCAAAAAGGAGTTCCCTGGCATATTCCCTTCGCGTACGGAAGATAGCCTGCAGCTTATCACAAACAGGTTGTTCGAGAGCTATATGAACTATCATCTCGGTTTTGGCAAGACCACCGTAGAGTATCTAAACTTTATGGATAGTTGTAATATAGCACGTGGCATGATCGATACACTGGGTTATATCCAGCGCTCATTCCCGGATACCGCTACCAATTGCCAGGTATCATTTACCCAATACTTCAACCAGCAACGAGGTACCAATTATACCTATGCGCAGATCGGTTCCCTGTACAATACAACCGGCCTGGCATTGACGGTCTGTTCAAATGGAACTGGCCCAACGAGGTATGATACCCTGGCCCTCTGGCTGAATGATTACAAGAGATATGGCGGTATTCCGCATCTCGATGCCACCGGGGTAGACACCACGCATTGGCGGCCTAATTTTGGCGGCAGTGTTTATGCACTGGGAGTGCCGATGACTGAAGTGATCAAGAATGGTGTAATGGCACTGCCACGGTACTATGCAGATACGGTTCGGGGTAAGCACGGGACCACTGATTTTGATTATTATGATACCTTGTGTCTGCCGGCTGAAGGCTACGACTTTGAGTTTCGCATGAGGCTGCCAGATAGCTTGTTAAATGCCAATTTCTACAAAGCGATCTATTGGACAACATTTTATCCTCTTATTGGCGAACGTTTACAAACCAGTCTAGCTTACCAGGGACAGAGTGGCGTATGTGCTACCGATGAAGTTTCATTTAGCTGCCTTCCCTATAATTTACCGTTGTTGTCGTTCAATAATTTTCGGACAGTAAAATGGGAATTCCGTGGAAAGAGGTTCCGTTATTATATAGATACTACCTTATTAGTGGAACGCATTTTGAAAGATCCTTTTACTTCGTTCAGGTTTCTCACTATTGCGCCCTGGTCTCAGTTTGGCGAGATAGATTATGTAAGGATCAGCGATGTCAACGGACGATATCTTTACAATGAAGAGTTCAACGATCCGCATAATCTGGCAGTGCCTGACCGCTCTTTGAAATGTGGCGGCTGTGAAGTTGATTTTGCCAAATATTTCAATCAAAGGAATGGCACGCAGCTTACTTATGCAGCTATCATAAATCAATATCGCCAATACGGGATCAAGACAGAACCTTGCTCCAAAGCGGGACGTACCCTTTGCGGTAAATCAGAGCCCGTATTTGCTCCGGCAATTCCTGTACAGCACCAGCCATGCGACGATTCTACCATGTTTGCCGTTTCTACTGCTACTTTATTGCATGAGTATTACAAAGATTCCGTGCTGAGTAGTTTTGAGGACCGTTATCTGGCAAAATGCCTCGAAGTAAAGAATACGGAACAATTCACCGTAGAGCATAATGTAAACGAGTATCATTATACGCTATATTATTATGACCAGGCTGGTAACCTGGTGAAGACCGTCCCACCTGCGGGAGTGGACATCAGCAAATTCCAATGGGCAGCCAGTTGGAGTGATTCCGTGAAAGTGGCCAGGGCTAGTCATACGGTATTGAAACCCGTACATACTCTTGTAACAGATTACAGGTACAATACCCTCAACCAGGTAGTAGAACAAAAGTCTCCGGATGGAGGAAGAAGCGAGTTTTACTATGATCGCCTCGGAAGACTGGCCTTATCACAAAACGAAAAACAGCGGAGCATAGTTCCAATAGGTTACTCGGATTGGAATTACAGCTACACCAAATACGATAACCTGGGCAGGATCACTGAAGTAGGAGAGATCAGGAATCTTCCTGAGAAAGAGGCTATTTCGCCCGATATGGTAAGGGATAAAGATCAGTTGGATCAATGGTTTGCTGAATTGGCAGGCCGGCGTTCACAGATCACCACCACTTTATACGATGTGCCGTATGAAGGCCTCACTGGTGGAGCAGAAGTGCCCTTGATCTCTCAAGTGAACTTGCGGAATAGGGTTAGCGCAATCTTCCTTTCTGAAGGAAGTAACCCAACCCAATATAACCATGCCACATTTTACACGTATGATATTCATGGTAACGTAAACAAATTACTCCAGGACTACGGTCTTAGCACCATGGTTCCGAATATCATGAATAAAAATGGCAACCGATTCAAGACCATCGAGTATGATTATGACCTGATCAGCGGAAAGGTCAACAAGGTGAGCTACCAGGCAGGTTGGGGAGATCAGTTTTACCACAGGTACCAGTATGATGCTGAAAACCGTTTGACATTTGTAGAGACCAGTATCGATGGATATGTTTGGGAGAAAGATGCGCGATATGAATACTATCTACATGGACCTCTCGCCCGGACAGTGCTGGGAACTCAGCAGGTACAGGGTGTCGATTATGCCTATACGTTGCAGGGGTGGCTTAAAGGAGTGAACAGTACAGGAGCTTCTGCACAACATGATATGGGGGGCGATGGGAAAAATGGATCGCTCAATAATTATGTTGCTCGTGATGCCTATGGTTTCAGTTTAAACTATTTTACGGGAGATTACCATTCGGTGGGTAATGCTATTACACCATTCCCTGGCTATTCTGCTGCGCTGGGAACAAGGTATAAACCGCTGTACAACGGCAATATCAACAGTATAGCTTCAGCGATCCGCAAATTCAATGATAGGAATACTTATGAGAACGGACCTAACCTGTTCTTCAGTTACAAGTATGATCAGTTGAACAGGCTGGTTTCAATGGATACCGATACAGGATATGATGCAGCAACCAACAACTTTCCGGTGTTGAATTCCTTGCCAGGATTCAAGGAACGCATTGCATATGATCCGAATGGTAATATTCAGTCGTATTTTAGAAGCAATAAAGGCTGGGATCCGGCAATGGATGACCTCTCTTACAAATATTATCCTGGCACGAATAAGCTCCGGCAGGTTACGGATGTAGTGCCTGCCAATAAATGGGGAGTGAACGATTGGGATCCGATGATCGATATCGATAACCAGGTTGATACAAACAATTATGTCTACGACGAGATAGGTAATCTGATCAAGGATTCTTCAGAAAATATCTGGAATATCAAATGGAATGTATATGGAAAGATCCAGGAAATTAACCGCCATGCTACTACCAAAAATCCATTTACAAAGATTAGCTACAAGTATGATGCATCAGGTAACCGGGTAGGGAAAATTTCGGAAACCAGCTCTAATAAGTATTATACCTGGTATGTCCGGGATGCCCAGGGAAATGTAATGAGTGTATATAACGCCGAAGGGAATGCGGCTAATCTCGATGCGTTGGGCCTGGATCAAACAGAACGGTATATTTACGGCAGCAGTCGCCTGGGGTCTGAATACCGCACTCAAGGGGTGGATGGCGGCCCCTGGAATGCAGCACAATATTACTCTAACGGCCTGTTTGAGCGTGGCCGGAGGCAGTATGAGCTGACCAACCACCTGGGAAATGTACTGACCACTATTTCTGATAAAAAATATGGCGTATCTTCAAATGGCTCTTTGATAGATTACTTTGAACCCGATATGGTGAGCGCTACTGAATATTATCCGTTTGGTATGCCAATGAGGATTGCGGGGTCAAGTACAGGGAAGAATTATAGGTTTGGGTTTAATGGGCAGGAGAAGTCTGATGAGATTAAGGGAGCGGGGAATAGTTATTCTGCTGAGTTTTGGGAGTATGATAGTAGGATTGGGCGGCGCTGGAACTTAGACCCAATATACAATACAGACATTAGCAGATATGCAGTAAACGGCAATAATCCGATTTATTTCTTAGACCCCAAGGGAGACTTTAAAACAAAATTTGGAGCAAAATGGCACAAATTCTTTCACGGAACGAAAGGTGAAATTAGACAAAATACAGATGAAAGTAGTAAGAGGAATGGAGAGTGGTATATACAAAGACCCAATGAAGTAGGAAAGAAAGGAGATGGAAAAGGAACCTTAGATGAAGTAATTGTTTATGGCCCAATTTATGGTAACAAGAAAAATAGTAAGAAAGGTGTAGGTGATCCTTGGCATCAAAATTCGTTTCCAGACGTAGACGAATTAGTTGATAATATAGCAGATAAGGTAAATCGTGCTTCAAATTATTTAAAGCAAAATGCTTCCGATATTTGGAACTCACATTTAGCTAGAAGCATCATTCCTGATTACATTACATTTAGCGGTAGTTTTCAAACTTCTTCTGGAATTTATATGAATGAAGAATTAACCATTACTCTATTATTAAGAGGGAAAGACCCAGGATTATATTTTAATACTGCAACAGGTGGTGGAGTGGTAACCTCTGCTGGAGTTGATGTTGGTTGTAGTGTTGGTAGGGGGTATTATGTAGGAGATCCTCGAAATTTGTCAAGTAGTATGCTTAGTGGCTGGCAGGCTTCAGGCGGTGTTGGTGTTGGATTAAAAGAGCTTGCTGGAGGTAATATAAATGGAGGAATAGATGTAGGATTAGACGACAACAAAAAACCTGTCATTTTAACAGGGAAAGTAGGTATTTCTTTGGGGGTTGGAGTAAGTACTCCAATTATTTCAGGTGGAGTTGGAGCAGGTAGGGCAACAAGAGCTATCCCGATTTTTAAATTTTAGAATATGAAAGAGGTAAATTCAATTTCTGTAAAGTATATCGTCATTTTAATAATTGTATTATTAATAGGCGTAGCAATTGCTTTTCTGTATTTAAGAAAAAATTACTTACTTCATAAAAACGAAATAAATGATTTAATAAGTAAGGAAGTAAACGGTCAAATTAATATATTAAAAAATAAAAATAGAGGTTCATATAATTTAAGAATTGGAAATTATGAAATAAATAGTTTGCCAATAGCATATGAAGTTGAAAAATATAATATTCAATTAGGTGATAGTGTACGGAAAGAAGCAAATAGCAGAATAATGATATTTTATAAAAACATAAATGGTGTTTTTGAAAAGAATTGTGAATACAAAATATTACCATAACTAAGGTAGTGTTCAACTTGTCACTTGCAAAACATAATACTTATAAGGATTGACTTTATGTCAATCATTTTTCCTGAGATGCTACCGAAATCATATAGACAATCAGAGGGATGGATTACTGTGAGTGGGAACATTATTGAATAGTAGTGAATTCAAAAAGGGTTTATGTATCGTATCCCTAATAATTACCTAGGTTGGATTTGGATGTTTTGGAAGATGGAAAGAAAATAGAATTTGACAACCAATTCTATGTAAACAGAGATCCTGCTTACAATAGGAATTCCATCTGCATCAAGTTTAAGGACTTCTATTACCTCGAAGATTCTTTACCTAAATGAGCATAGAAACTTTTGTATTAGGTAATGTTTCTATAAGGGACTTTTACCTGCTTATTCCTAATGGTTCTTTCGGGATTGATTATCAGATGAAAGCTTTATATATTGACAAGAAAACAGGAAAAATTGATCCGATGAAGGAACTTAAATTAGGGAATTCATCGGCCGGATAGAGAATGGGTAGCCTCAAATTCGAATCCTGCTACTCCGGTGCCCGGAAATAACGCCCGTTTCTCTAATATTGCCTGGTACTAATAAAGGGAGGGCCTCAGAGGTGCAAGCCGTTAATTTTGAATATTTCATTGGTGTAACTGATACGTATACTGAGAAAGGAATAGAAACCAGTTTGATGTTATTGAATGCTAATTGGAATAGGGCAGAAGTGCCAAGTACTACAAGAATAGATAATGATGTAGTTTCCACAAATGATCCTACGAGAATTATAGCAGGTGAAGGTTGGTTAAATATGATGTATCCTGATTAAAGAATCCGATTTAAACGTCCTGAAAACCCTAAAGGCACAAATTTCACAGGAAACAATAACAACAATAACAATAGTAACAATAGTAGTGATATTAAAACGCCATAAATGGAAAATTTAATAATTGGACGTTGTCAAGATTTTGCAATTGAAGTTGCGGATTTTGACCAAAGAGAAGGTAGAGTTAGATTTTGGGCCAATAACTCTGAAATTGGAGATCTAAAAGTAAATGATGAACTTGAAACCTGTGCATATGCTTTAAAAGGGCTAATAGATAATAAAGAAGATTTATTTAATGACGCTTTTGTTTCGAAAACAGAAGCTGAAATTTTTCAATATTGTTTGTTATTGGATACAAATTCCTCCAATAGAACAGAAAAAGATTACGAGAGGTTTCGAAGGGTTCAACATATGTCTCCATTTCTTGGAGAGCAATTTGATAGCATAGCTAGAGTTATATATTTTAAAAATGGGTATTACCATATATTGTGGTTTTATAATAATGACTATACATCTAATTTGAATTTTATGGATAATTTTAAAGTCGAAAAAATAAGAGCTGAGGATTTTGAAATTGCATGTGAAAGTTTTATTGATTTGGTTTTTTATCAGTAGTATCCAGCTTGTTTCTTGAAAATGCCTTTATTGTCCATCTTTTGTTTCATATTGATGGGAATGTCGGCTTAATGAGAAATCATTGTTCTAAGTGGTTCAATCAATCGGCCTGTGACTGGCAAATTCAGAGACTGACCGGATAAAGCGGAAATTAGATGAAATCCATATTAGGACCAGCCTCGATATCTATCCGCAGGATGTGGCAATAAAAGAATTCAATAATTACCATATTTAGATGAAAGAATGATAGAGTTGAAAAGTATTTCTTTAAGGATTTTGTAAGGCAAGAAATACCAATACTTGTATGGAAAGATGAGTATGAAAAATGAATATGAAGCGGAACTGCAATTAATTATTTTCCATGGTAAGATTAACAGAAAGATTTCCAAAAAAGAATATTTGGCACGGAAGTGAGCAATCAATGGGGCCTTCGATATTTCGACTATCTTCAACTGGTAATCGAAGGCAAGATATCCTGGATCGTTGGTAGCGAGATCAACTATCGGGAGGATATCCAATAACCCCAAGCATCCCTAAACTTGTAAATCCATGATCAAATTCATCATTTCCGTGGCGATCGTAACAGGCTGGATAGTATTGCTCGATAAAGGGTTCCCCTCAGACCATGATAACGCCAATATTTACACTATCGGATCTTTTCTTCTTCTGGCTTGCTGGGTCGCTGGCGGCTTGATATTTATACTCTTCAAATACAAGGCCCCATCCATCCAGGTATTCATTGTGTTGACCTTATTAAGTTGTATCGTTGTTTACAATTATTTTCCCTGGTACAAAGGATACACTGGTTTCCAGATCATAAAGGATTATGCAGCAAAAAAGAAAAGTACAAAGGAAGTGGATCCCAGATGGATCTATTCTTTGCCAGCCCGAATTGAAAACTATCCATTGATCGATCTCGCCCAAAGAAAATTCGCAAAAGAAATAAATCCTGATAAGTGCTATTCCTTTCAGCGTTTTTATTACGACAGTAGCGGAATTCAACAATATATCGATCAATACATTATTTACTTTAAGGATAATAAGCCCTTTACAACAGAACCTGCAATAGACTTTACGCAAAAGCCCGATGGTTCCTATGAATTGCAGGAAACAAGCAAAG
>JAGIAP010000268.1:0-4554 GCA_017744805.1 Chitinophagaceae bacterium
GACGATATGGATGAAGCCATGCACCATATCCGGACCTATATCACTGCCAATTTCAAAGTAAAACCACGGAAACGCCAATGGTGGCTGTTTGAGAAAAAATAACTTCTCTCACCGTCACCAATAACCTACATCCTATCCGGTTACATTGATCCAATTTTGTGTTAACTTCGGTACGACCTTCGCTCGTACCCGTAGTTTACAGCTACTTTTGCTGCCTTTTCATTTTAATTAACTCCAACCTACCGTTATGCGTAAGTGGCTGCTGAAGCGCTTGATGATTACAGGATGTACGTTACTGGGATTGATTTTGATCACTTTCCTCCTCCCTTATTTCTTCCCGGAATTCGTGGCAAAGAAGATCAAGATATGGTCTAATAAAGCCCTGGCCACAGAAGTGAATTTTTCCAAAGCCAGGCTCAGCTTCTTTAACCATTTCCCTTCCTTGACACTCACTTTGCACGATTTCACCCTGCAGGGCTCCGCTCCCTTCAATAATGCCAACCTGGTGACTGCCGATGAAGTAGCACTGGGCATCGACCTCAGCTCCATCTTTGCCAATAAGATCAATATCAACCAGATCTTCCTCGATAAAGGAAAGATCGATATCCAGGTTTCTGAAGACGGACAGGCCAATTACAATGTATATAAATCCGAGCCCGATACCGCCAAACAGGCCACCAGCGTTGACTCTGCAGGAGCTTCCCTGAAACTGGAGAATATTCACCTCGATGAGACGGAACTGATCTATAACGATCGCTCCCTGCCCCTGACGGTCTCTGCAAAAGGATTTCATTACACTGGCTCGGGTGATCTCAGCAAAGCCATCTTCGACCTGCACTCCGATCTGAAAGCAGATAGTTTCACGCTCAGTTATGGCGGCGAAACCTATATCACCAATAAGAAACTGCATGCGGATCTCATCACCAAGATCAACACGCACTCACTCACCCTGCTGTTTGAAAAGAACGACCTGTTGATCAATCGTCTCCCCGTTCAACTGCATGGTGTTTTCGAATTCCTGAAAGACGGGTACAATATGGATTTCAGCCTCAGGTCAAAAGAAACGGACCTGCATGATGTGATCACGGCCATCCCCCAGGAATACCTCAAATATTTCGACAATACGGAGATCAAGGGCCATACGGAAATTGAAGCATCGCTCAAAGGCGCGTACAATGCAGCCACCAATGCCATGCCCAATCTTAGTTTCAATATGATCGTTCGGGACGGCTATGTGTCGCATAACAAATCAGCCCTGCCCGCCAGTAATCTCCGGCTCAACCTGGATGCAAGATTGCCCCGCCTGAACACGGATAGTCTCTACATCAGCATAGATTCTTTCTTCTTCAATATCGATAAAGATTACCTGAGCTCGGTGATCCTGTTGAAAGGGCTGAATGTTCCCTACCTGAAGTCCTCCCTCCAGGCCGATATGGACCTGGGCAATATGGCTGCCGCATTCGGGTTGAAGGATATGGAATTCAAGGGACGGTACAAACTCAACTTCAATGCCGATGGGAGCTATACCAAAGGACAAAGAAAAGGCAGCCTCCGGAAAGACACGGTGATCACCAGCATCCCAAAGTTCAGCCTGGAGTCTTCCCTGACCAATGGTTTCATCAAATTTGCCTCACTGCCGCAGGGAGTAGAGCAGATCAGCCTGAAATTGAATGCTTCGTGTAAGGATGGGGTATATGAACATACCAAACTGAATGTAGAGGATATCAACGCCAGGGTGTTGTCTAACTTCATCAAAGGCCATTTCAATATCACCAATGAGCCTGATTTTCCCCTTGAAGGCCAGTTGCAGACCGTTTTCCATCTTTCCGATATCAAGCAGTTCTATCCGATGGATAGCCTGGACCTGAGTGGCGACCTCGATATCGATATCAATACCAAAGGAAAATACAATGCCACTAAAAGACTTTTCCCCGTTACCACAGCCTTGCTGAAATTGAATAACGGCCTGGTAAGAACGAAATACTATCCCTCGCCACTCGAGAAGATCAATGTGGATGCCACCGTCATCAACACTACCGGAAAAATGGACGATCTGAAAGTGGAGCTCAAACCCGTTTCATTTGAGCTGGATAAGCTTCCCTTCACCGTACAGGCCTCGCTTCAGCAATTCAATGATCTCCGGTACAATATCGTTTCCAAAGGCACGCTGGACCTGGGTAAGATCTATAAGATGTTTGCCATTCAGGGATACAACCTGAACGGATTCATCCAAACAGATCTTTCTTTGCGTGGTCGCCAGAGCGACGCTACAGCCGGGCGCTATGAAAAATTGTTCAATAAGGGCACGATGAAAATCCGCGATATCGCTCTTACAACCGAGATATTGCCAAAGCCTTTCTTCATCAATAATGGCCTCTTCCGTTTTGATCAGGACAAAATGTGGTTCGATACATTCAATGCCAAATACGGCAATACCAATATGGTGATGAATGGATACCTGTTCAATGTATTCAACTATGCGTTCAAGCCGAAGGAGGCGCTCAAAGGCAAGTTCGAATTGAGCACGCCAAAGTTCTATGTGGATGAGTGGATGGCTTTCAACGGAGCGCCCGATGCCTCAGCAACTTCAGGGAGCAAGGCTTCCGGCGTTGTGATGATCCCCACCAATCTCGATCTCAATTTCACGGCCAATGCCGGGAAAGTGATCTACCAGGGCATCGAGCTCTATGATTTCAAAGGCGGGCTCATCATTGCCAATGGCGGGCTGGCTTTACAGGAAACGGGCTTCACCCTGGTGGATGCGCCGATAGTGATGGATGGGACCTACAAGAGCAGTTCGCCTTACAAAGCCTTTTTCGACTATCACGTGAAGGCAGATACGCTGGATGTGAAGAAGGCTTACAAAGGCATCGATATCTTCCGACAGATGGCGCCTGCGGCGGCCAAAGCAGAAGGGCAGATTTCGCTGGACTATAGCCTCAGCGGGCGCCTCGATGCCAGCATGATGCCGGTGTACCCTTCCATCAAAGGTGAAGGCGTGATCTCTGTGCAGAAAGTGAAGATGAAGGGTTTTAAATTGTTCAATGCCGTAAGCGAGGCTACCGGAAAGGAAGGTGTGAAAGACCCTGATCTTTCCAAAGTGGATATCAAAACAAAGATCGCCAACAATATCATTACCATCGAGCGGGTGAAAATGAAAGTGTCTGGTTTCCGTCCGAGGTTTGAAGGTCAGGTAAGCCTGGATGGCAAATTCAACCTGCATGGGCGTTTGGGCCTGCCTCCGTTCGGGATCATTGGCATTCCTTTTTCGGTTACTGGTACCAGGGATAACCCGAAAGTGAAACTGCGAAGAAGTAAGGAAGGAGATGAGTTGGAAGAAGAGAAAGATGAAGAGGGCACGCCAAAAGCTGATAGTACTGTTAACCAATAGAATATTGATTTGACAGGAGAAAGCGCATAATAAAAGAGATTTTCCGCATAGAACAAGAACGCCCGCTAATCATTAGCGGGCGATCTTGTTTATAGAATGAATCTTATTTACGCTTCATACTCCAGCACCGGCCTCAACCATCTTTCCACCTCATCTATGCTCATGCCCTTGCGTTTTGCGTAGTCCTCCACCTGATCTTTCTGGATCTTTCCGATACCGAAGTACTGGCTTTGCGGATGTGCAAAATACCAGCCACTCACGGAGGATGCAGGATACATAGCCAGCGACTCGGTCAGTGTGATACCGGTTGCTGCTTGGCCACCCAGCAGATCAAAGAGTTTGAATTTCTCCGTATGGTCCGGGCAGGCAGGGTATCCGGGAGCCGGACGAATGCCTGAATATTTTTCAGAGATCAGATCCTCGTTGGAGAGATGTTCATCGGTTGCATAGCCCCAGAACTCTTTACGGACGCGCTCATGCAGGTATTCTGCAAAAGCCTCCACCAGCCTGTCGGCCAGCACCTGCAACATGATCTTGTTGTAGTCGTCATGGCTTTGGATGAAGCGTTCCAGGTGTGGTTCGATGCCTTTGATGGTAACGGTGAATGCGCCCAAATAATCGGCAAATGGTTTATTGGCCGATGATGCGGGTTGAATGAAGTCTGCCAGGCTGATATTCGGTTGATCGGCTGCTTTCTTGATCTGTTGACGGAGGAAGTCCAGGTTGACGGTTTGCTCTCCGTTCTTCAATTGAACAGTATCAGGGGCGGTCTTTTCTGCAGGCCAGAACCCGATCACGCCTTGCGGGGTGAGCCATTTTTCATCGATGATCTTTTTGAGCAGCTCATTGGCATCGTTATAAAGTTTAGTGGCTTCTTTGCCTACCACTTTATCCGAAAGGATGGCCGGGAATTTCCCATGCAGTTCCCAGGCAATGAAGAATGGCCCCCAGTCGATATATTGGGCGATATCAGCCAATGGAACATCCAGGAACTGCTTTGTGCCTGTGAATGTTGGAGCGATTGGCTTGAAGGAAGTCCAGTCCACTTTCACAGGATTTTGTTGCGCCTGTTCGAATGTGAGGTATTGTTTGACGGTCTTTTTGCTGGCGAAATCCTCTTTCAGCTTTACGTACTCGTCTTTCACTTTCGTGAGGTAGGGAGC
>JAGIAP010000268.1:4564-8297 GCA_017744805.1 Chitinophagaceae bacterium
GAGCTTTTTGTTCTTCGCTGAGAAGGGACCCCGCAACGGTTACGCTGCGCGATGCATCCAGCACGTGTACCACCCCCTTGTCATATTCAGGAGCGATGCGCACGGCAGTGTGCATCCGGGAAGTGGTGGCGCCGCCGATGAGCAGGGGTTGCTTCATATTGCGACGTTTCATTTCACGCGCTACATGCACCATCTCATCCAGCGAAGGAGTGATCAGGCCGCTGAGACCGATAATGTCCACTTTTTCTTTTTCGGCTGTTTCCAGGATCTTGTCGGCAGGTACCATCACACCAAGGTCGATGATATCATACCCGTTACATCCCAGCACTACGCCAACGATATTCTTACCGATATCATGCACATCGCCTTTAACGGTGGCGAGGAGGATCCTGGCGGCGCCGCCGGCCTGTGCATTCGGGTTGTTCTTCTTTTCTTCTTCGATAAAAGGAGTGAGGATAGCCACGCTCTTTTTCATCACGCGCGCGCTTTTCACTACCTGGGGAAGGAACATCTTTCCACTTCCGAAAAGATCACCCACCACGTTCATGCCATCCATCAGTGGCCCTTCGATCACTTCCAGGGGGCGTGCATATTTTTGGCGGGCCTCTTCCGTATCCTGATCTATATAATCAGTGATACCATTGACAAGGGCATGCTTGAGGCGCTCTTCAACAGAATTGGAGCGCCAGGCCTCGTTCCTGACCTCGGTTTTATCTTTTGCCTTTACAGTTTCTGCGAAAGTGATGAGGCGGTCGGTAGCATCGGGACGTTTGTTCCAGATCACATCTTCACAGAGCTCGCGGAGCTCTGGTTCGATCTCATCATACACTACCAACTGACCGGCATTTACGATACCCATGTCCATTCCTGCCCTGATAGCATAGAGTAGGAATACGGAGTGCATGGCTTCCCGAACAGGCTCATTACCGCGGAAAGAGAAGGAGATATTGCTCACGCCGCCACTGATCTTGGCCAGTGGCATACGTTCCTTGATCACGCGGGTGGCTTCGATGAAGTCGATCGCGTAATTATTATGCTCTTCGATGCCTGTGGCAATGGCGAAGATATTGGGGTCGAAGATGATGTCCTGCGGATCGAAGCCTACTTCTTCCGTGAGGATCTTATAAGCCTTGGTGCAGATATTTACACGACGCTCGAAAGTGTCTGCCTGCCCCTGTTCATCAAATGCCATCACAACCACGGCAGCTCCGAACATGCGACAGATCTGGGCTTCGCGAATGAATTTCTCCACTCCTTCTTTCATGGAGATGGAATTGACGATACATTTTCCCTGCACGCATTTGAGGCCTGCTTCGATGATCTCGAACTTGGAGCTGTCGATCATGATGGGGATCTTGGCGATATCGGGCTCGCTTTGCAGGAGATTGAGGAAGGTGGTCATGGCTTTGACGCCATCGAGGAGGGCGTCGTCCATGTTCACATCCAGGATCTGGGCCCCGCTTTCCACCTGCTGGCGGGCAACGCTGAGGGCTTCTTCGTATTTGTTCTCACGGATGAGGCGGGCGAATTTCTTCGAGCCTGTTACATTGGTTCTTTCACCTACGTTCACAAAATTGGTTTCCGGGCGGATCACCAATGGCTCTAAACCTGATAAGCGCAGGTAAGGCTTTATTCTGACTGTGTCGCTCATTTCAAAAATTTATGGAGCTGCTTGTACAGCAGGTCCGGCTTCTTCAAGTATGGATCGTCGATTGCTTGTGTGGATGCTGATCAGAGAGCAGGCTCCAGCACAGGCAGTTCTCTTGGTTTAAAAGATTTCACATGCTCTGCGATATGACGGATATGATCCGGTGTGGTACCGCAGCAGCCACCTACAATGTTCACGAATCCCTGTTCGGCCCATTCTTCAATGAAGTGAGCAGTTTGTTCC
The DNA here is from genome assembly GCA_017744805.1 of Chitinophagaceae bacterium. Classification (GTDB taxonomy): domain Bacteria; phylum Bacteroidota; class Bacteroidia; order Chitinophagales; family Chitinophagaceae; genus Pseudobacter. The sequence goes on from JAGIAP010000268.1 coordinate 6,456, forward strand.
GGTGATTCATCGTACTCTCCCATGGCATTGGGAAGGCCGGCATTGGGATAGGCAGAAGTGTAGCAAGCGGCTATCTGGCTGAGCTCTTCGATATGCGCGCGCATATCGTTGGCGCCCAGTGCGCAGTTGAGGCCGATGCTGAGCGGCCTTGCATGCATCACGGATGTATAGAAAGCTTCCAGGGTTTGACCACTGAGGGTTCTGCCTGAAGCATCGGTGATTGTACCGCTGATCATGATGGGTAGTTCCGGCAACTGTGTATCGTGGAAGAATTTCTTGATAGCGAAGATGGCGGCTTTGGAATTGAGGGTATCGAAGATGGTCTCGATCAGTAACAGGTGAACTCCGCCTTCCACCAGGCCTTTTACCTGTTCATAATAACCGTTCATGGCTTCATCGAAACTGAGTGCGCGATAGCCGGGATTGTTCACATCGGGGGAAAGGCTCAATGTTTTATTGAGGGGCCCGATGGCACCTGCTACAAAACGGGGCTTTGATGGGTCTTTCGCCGTGTACTCATCTGTAGCTTCGCGGGCGATGCGGGCTGAAACCACATTCTGCTCGTATGCGAATTCCTGCATGCCGTATTCGCCCTGGGCGATAACGGTGGCGGAGAAGGTGTTGGTCTCGATGATGTCTGCACCTGCATCCAGGTATTCGCGGTGGATCTGGCCGATGATATGCGGCTGCGTGAGAGAGAGCACCTCATTGTTACCCTTGATATCGGAGGGCCAGTTTTTAAAACGCTCCCCGCGATAATCGGCTTCTGTGAGCTTATATCGCTGGATCATGGTGCCCATGGCTCCGTCGATGATGAGGATACGTTTGTTGAGCTCATTTCTAATGTCCATACCTTACAATATTTAATTGTACAACAATCCGGACGATATGCTAACTGCATATGCCGTCAATCAAGTAGAACTGGTATAAACGTTGGGAAATTATGAGGTGTTTTTCCTTGCGTTCATTAGTTCCGTTTTTTATGTCCTGTCCGGCAAGCCGGGAGACAAACAGGCCGAACAATAAACAAATCCGCCTGTGTATTTTACAAATTTACGGTATCCACAGATAATAACAAAGCCGGGACCTATCGGTTGCTGACGTAGTTCTCTACGGGCAATCGATTGGAAATGGACCTGGCGAGGGTCATTTCATCGGCATATTCCAGTTCTCCTCCAAAAGAGATGCCACGGGCAATGGTGGTGACCTTCACGGGCAGGGAGGCTAGTTTCTTCTGGATATAGTAAATGGTGGTATCGCCCTGGATATTGGGGTTGAGCGCGAAGATCACTTCTTCGGGCTTATCGTCGCGGATGCGTTGCACCAGGGCCTCGATATTGAGTTGGTCTGGTCCGATGCCATCCAATGGGGAGATGATACCTCCCAGGATATGGTAGGTGCCGCTGAATTGCTGTGTGCTCTCGATAGCGATCACATCCCTGATGCTTTCCACTACACAGATCAGGTGCTGCTTGCGAAGCGGATTTGAACAGATATTGCAGATATCGGTATCGGATACATTGAAGCAACGCTGGCAGAACTTGATCTCCTGGCGCATGCGTGTGATGGCTTCTCCGAAGCTCTCCACTTTTTCTGTTTCTGTCTTGAGTAAATGCAATACCAGCCTGAGCGCGGTCTTCTTTCCGATGCCCGGGAGCCTGGCAAATTCATTCACTGCTTTCTCTAATAATTCGGACGAAAATTGCATACGGCAAAGGTACGCAGTTTAGCCTGCCTGTGGAAGTATCCGGGCTCATAAAGTGATGTCAATTTCATTGTCCCAGTTGGCCTTCACTGTTATCTTCCGGCTCACATGCATCACCTTTTCAGGTTGGATATGTT
>JAGIAP010000269.1 GCA_017744805.1 Chitinophagaceae bacterium
GAGCATTTTTTGCCGGTTGAATGGTATGGCCTTCGATCCGGATGAGCTACTTTTTTTCGCTACGGAAGCAGGGAGGAAAACATGCAGGGACACGCCTGCATTGAACCTGCTTTTGAATGGAAGGAGGGAAGCCGCCATGGTGGCGGGAATGCCATCGGGGTGCATCGTCAGCCAGTGATGGGTACTGATGCCCGTATATTTTTCCAGTAAGAGGGGATACAGAAAGCATTCGCAGAACTGACGGTATGCGATCCATGGCTTCGATTCATCATACCAATCAAAGCTGAGGGTATCAATGAAAACGGGCTTGCCATTGTGGAACTGAACATTGTACGGAGTGGCGTCCTTGAGGATCATACCATGCTCCATGGCTTTTCGCATGATCAGCAGGGTGAGGATGCCTGCGTCCCGCAGTTGGGAGCCTGTCCATTCATAGCAATAGCTGATGAAGTGGATAGGTTCCGGTAGTAATGTCTTATACCAGTTATCAGTATGGGTGAGGTTTTCGTTGAGCTCGGAATGCGGCACCAGCCAGTGTTTGGCGGTGAGCGCTTCATAAAGGCCACTCTGCATCAGGTGATCGTACCGGGCAGCATATACCTGGTTCACCTGGCGGCAAATGATATGGTTGGCCATAAATACAAAGCCGCTGGGGTCTTTGTAAGAACCGGCTACGCGTTTAGATGTCTCCATCGGCGGCGTCATCTTTCTTTTTCGGCTTGTAGAAGAAGGCTTTCACTTTCCACCACAGGTTCTTGAAGTAGAAGAGTGCGCCCAATATGGCGGCGATAATTACCTGGATGAGGTAACTACCGCTGCCGGGATCGAGATATAAGAAGATGGAATGGATCACAGGTAACTGAGATTTGTTTTCGGTGTCAATGTCAGCACAGTCTCGTACATCAACTGGATGGTTTGTTCGATGTCACGTTTATGCAGCATTTCCACGGTCGTGTGCATATAGCGCAGGGGGATGGAGATCAGTACGGAAGGGCAACCGTCATTGGCATAGGCGAATGAATCGGTATCTGTTCCGGTACTGCGGCTCACGGTGCGAAGCTGAACGGGGATCTTTGCTTTTTCGGCAACATCCTGTACCAGTTGCAGCAATTTGTTGTGCACTGCCGGGCCATAGGCCAGTGAAGGGCCTTTGCCGCAGGCAACATCTCCTTCAATGATCTTGTTGATCATGGGAGTATAGGTATCATGTGTAACGTCTGTGATGATGGCTACATCAGGCTTGATGCGGCGGGCGATCATTTCGGCGCCTCTCAGCCCGATCTCTTCCTGTACTGCATTCACCACATACAGTCCGTAAGGCAAATTCTTTTTGTTCTCTTTCAGCAGTCGCGCCACTTCGGCGATCATGAATCCGCCCACGCGGTTATCGAAGGCACGGCCGATATAGTAATCATAGGCAACCTCATCAAATCCATCCTGGTAAGTGACCACGGCTCCAATATGGATGCCCAGGTCCTCTACTTCTTTTTTATTCCTGGCGCCGCAATCGAGGAAGAGATTGTCAACCTTGGGTTGTGTTTCCTTTCCTTCATTGTGGATACGGGTATGAATGGCAGGCCATCCGAATACGGCTTTTACAGGCCCTTTCTTTCCATGGATGAACACGCGCTGTGCGGGCGCTATCTGGTGGTCTACGCCGCCATTGCGCTTGAGGTAGATCAGTCCTTCAGGTGTGATATAATTCACGAACCAACTGATCTCATCGGCATGTGCTTCTATCACCACTTTGAAAGGCGCTTTGGGGTTGATCACGCCTACGGCTGTTCCGTAAGGGTCAGTAAAGGTGGTGTCTACATATGGTTTGAGGTATTCCAGCCAGAGTTTCTGCCCGCTGCTCTCGAAGCCAACGGGAGAGGCATTGTTGATATAATGCTGAAAGAATTGTAAGCTCTTATTGGTGAGGATCGATTTTTCTTTGGATGCTTTCGCCATAATCAATGCTTCTTTTAAGTGATCAGAAAATTAAAAGTACTGATTTTCTGCTGTCAGCGGCTCAATAAATCTCCAGGATCAGCAAATTGTAAATGCCCGGATCGTGCACTCTGCGGGCAGCTTTGTAAAGGGCACTGTTCATAAACGATTGCATCTCGCGGGCATTGTTGTACCTGAAAAAATAATACCCGATCCGGTTCTCACGAAGAGCGGTCAAATGTTCCTCGTAAGGCCTGTCGCCTTTGATGATGGTCCAGGTACTGCTATGGGTGAGGAAGGCCAGCTTGGGCACCATGCTGTAATCGCCATTGTCGGAGCAGCAATACCTGCCCCTGATATTCTTTTCTTCTGCAAAGTCTGCCAGTTGAAAAAGTTCCTGGTTACCATTCATATTATCTTTCAACTCATTGATGGGAGAGATGAGGAAACTTCCGAAAAACAGCGCCCAGCAAAGGGTTGCGGCTTTACGTGCTATGTGGAGCCGGCTCAATATGATCTGCAGGAGGAAGGCCCCGCCGATCAGGAGCAGCAGGCTCACAGGCCAGATATACCGGGGCTCTATGAAAACCAGCAAATAACCGGAAGGCAACACCAGGCAGGTGAGCAGGAAAAGGAATAGCACCCGGTTGCGTTGCTGCATCAGATAAATGCTCAGACCAAACAGGGTGGCCAATGCCAGGAATGATAGCTCATTGAACGATCCCACTGCCCGGATCACATTGGTGAGGAACAATCTTACCTGTTTCACCAGGATATCGGGCCGAAAGAAATATTCGCCGGGTGTGCGCTGAACGGGGATGAAGTAGGGATCTTCCCAGCCGCCGGGAGAATCCGGGTAAGGGGGCGGGAATACCAGTGCGTCGGTGGTGGGCTGACGGCTGTACAGGTGCACATCCTGGTTGAGGCGGCCGGCATATCCGATGGTGAGCTCATCGTATTTATCGTACAAAACCCAGATCCAGGGAGCAGATAGCAGCAGGAAGCTGCCGAAGCCCAGGGCCAGGTTGCGGATCAGCCATTTCTTTCTTTCCGGTCCTCCACTGTTCACATAGAACCAGCCTTGCACCAGGGAAAAATGCAACAGGAAAAAAGGGAAGGCATAGGCCTTGGAGAAATAGAGGAAGGCGGCCACTATTCCGCAAAGCAGGTTGAGCCTGGCCTTTCCAAAGAAATTCTCTTCGGTGATGATATCGGTGTACACCAGGGCCAGCCAGCAGAAGAGCACATCGGCAGCCACTTCGTACACGGCATAATGAATGACGATGGGGATGCAGACTAGTAGCAGGATGGTTTTGAGCTGACCGGTCAGGCCTGTTTTGTTGCTCAGGCGATGGATCCAGACCAGTATCAGCAGGCCGATGATCCAGTTGGAGATCTTGAAGGCCGTCAATTCCGTCATTCCCATTTTGATCAGCGGTACTGCCAGCCAGGAGTGTAACGGGCTCCAGTAACCGTTGATGGCATTCTGCCAGTCGCCCTCTGCGAGGCGGCGGGCCACCATCATATAACCCATTCCATCATCGTCGAAGATGAAGCGGTAGGCGGGATAAAGCAGCAGGCAGCAGGCCAGGTAGAGGATCGATGCGATCAACAGCCTGTATTGTTGGAACATAGGCATCCAGCTTAGGCCGGAAAGATAGGATATAAAGCATTAATGACCGGGAAGGAAAAGCATCAACAGGGCAGAAAGCATCATCAGACCGTCCAATACGAAGTAGAAAAGGTAGTCGGAAAAATTCGTTTTCGCATAAGGATAGAGGGCTGCGGTGATGATGCCGGGAACCAGCAAGAGGATGAAATGGATCCAATCCGAAACGAGGTAGCAGAACCAGGCGGTGGACACCAGGAATATGCCAAGTGAAATATAGAAGATCATATTGACGCTTCTTTCACTGAACTGTGTGATCATGCTCCGGATTCCTTGTTGCCTGTCCCATAGACGATCCCTGAAATCGAAAATGATACAGATGGCATAGATCAGGAAAAAACGGTGGATACAGAGAAGCGTTGCAGGTAATCCCCAATGCCGGTCATCGATGGCGATGGGGAGGAAGGTGGTCACGTACATCCAGACGAAGGAAAGGAAGATGGTTTTCCCGATCGCAATTCTCTTCAGGTGGTTGAACGGGAAGAAATGCAGTTTGGGAGCGGAATAGAGGAAGGTGAGCACCACGGATCCCATCAACCAGAACCAGTGCTGGATGAAATGAATGAAGTACCAGCCCGATCCGATAAGGCCTACTACGAAGAGGGCCATATGCAGGGGCTTATGCCTGATGGTCCAGCCGATGCGGATAGTCTCCGATGGCATATCGGGTGTCAGGTACCAGTGGAAATTATAACTGCAGAGAGTTGCGAAGAATACGAATAGGAAATAATCCGGGATATCGTATTGTAGTTGCAATAACTGGTTGGTCTGATGTACCATCATCAGGGCGCAACCTGAAATGAACAGGCTGGTAAAAAGGAAAAAATGGAAAATATACCTGAACATGCTCTTAGCGGATCACCACAACCATGCCTGCATCCAGGGTATCGCTGGTATTACCGGCGGCATCCCTCAGAACGAACTTGAGATTGATACTGTCGGGCTGTTTGGGGTTACCGGGGTCGATGGCCAGGTAAAGGGCGGAAGCCTGGATATGGGCCTCGATCTGCCCATCCTGCCTGGGAACGGTTGGCACCGGAACTTCCAGGGTGAAATCAGTCGGATCCTTCAGGGCGGTCTGGCGTTTGTTCAGGTAGGTCCTGTTCACCCATAATGCCGCATCTCCACCTACATCCCCTTCCTTATCTGCGTAATCCAGATCAACGATCAGGTAGGGATCATTCACCGTCTCTATTTCGCGGGTACTGATGGATTTTAGTTTGATACTCGGTTTGGATCTCAGCTTATCTTTGCCACAGCTTGTCCAGACCAGGATAGCGGCCGGGACCAGAAGAAGAAGGCTGTAATATGATAATTTACGCATATTCATTGCTCGGTTGAGTACAAATTTAATGGCTTTGCCCCTTATGCTTTGTGTATGAATTCTAAATATGAAGATAAAGTTTTTTTGACTGACCAGACAGGATTCGATCAACTGGCCCTGGAACTGTTCCGCTTTCAGTATCAGCTGAATCCCGTTTATCAGGAATACGTAAATGCGTTGCAAATAGTTGGGACCGATGTGCAGCGGGTGGAGGACATTCCTTTCCTTCCCATCCAGTTCTTCAAGACCCGCGATGTGCGCACCACCATATTTGAGCCCGAAGCCGTGTTCATGAGCAGCGGCACTACACAAACCATCAATAGCCGCCATGCCGTACGCAGCCTGTCCCTGTACCGGCAAAGCTTTATGCGCGCTTTTGAGGAATTCTATGGCCCCGTGAACGAATGGTGTATCATCGGCCTCCTGCCTTCCTACCTGGAACGCAGCAATTCCTCCCTGGTGGTGATGGCGGATGAACTGGTCAAACTAAGCGGCCACCCCGATAGCGGCTTCTATCTCTATGAACATGAAAAGCTCGCGGGCGTATTGCAGGCCCTGGAAGCCAGACAGCAAAAAACACTACTCATCGGCGTTACTTTCGGGCTGCTGGATTTTGCCGAGAGATTCCCCATGCCACTTCAACATACTATCATCATGGAAACCGGCGGCATGAAAGGAAGAAGGGAAGAAATGACCCGGCAGGAAGTACATGCCATCCTTCAAAAGGCCTTCGGCCTCCCCTGCATACATTCGGAGTACGGCATGACGGAGCTCCTGTCGCAGGGATACTCCAAAGGCGAAGGCATCTTCCATACGCCCGCCTGGATGAAAGTGAAAATAAGGCAGGAAGACGATCCCCTGGATGTTCGGTCGTCCGGCACCGGTATCATCAATGTGATAGACCTGGCCAATATCTATTCCTGTTGCTTCATCGCCACGGAGGATGTTGGCAGGGTGTATGAAGATGGCAGCTTTGAAGTGCAGGGCCGGGTAGACAATAGCGATATCCGCGGTTGTTCCCTGATGGTAGCGGGATTGTAAGGTCAAATGCCGATACTCCTGTCCCGCGCTATGATCCTCCATTCTCCGGAGGCAATAGTATTGTCAACAGTGATGGCCTTTTCGTACAAAGCAACGGTTGGACAAATATGTTGCGGGATCCCATACAGTACATCCCCCGGCTTGAAACCATGGCCGGCGCCTGCTTCCAGCACCAGGTGCTCTTCACTCTGGCTCACCGCTTTCAGGTCAGGTGCATTCAGGAAGGAAACCCGTTTGGTGAGCTCATTCTCCGCGGCCACGGATTTATGGCCGAGATCTACGCAGATCTTTGTGTCATCGGGTAAAGAGATCACCCTGGTTACCAGCAATGCCGCCGGCAGGAAATCTTGTTCCGGGCAATTATCGGAATAGCCCTTGTCCCAGAAGATGAAGGTGCCGGGACTGCATTCCACTTTTCCCCTTTTTGCATGGATGGGGAATGCCGGCGATCCACCTGCAATGATGATGGGCTCTGCCAATCCTTTGGCCTTGATATTGGCCACCAGTGTCTCCACCGGCGCAAAAGCCGCATCCACCATCTTCTTCCTGGTATCATAGTCCGGGTGATAGATATGCCCGTCGTATGCCTGTAATCCTTTCAGTTCGATGCCGGGCAGGGCGGCAGCCGCTTCATAGAGCGCCAATGCGTATTCCGGTCTGATGCCAGTTCGGTTCTGACCCACATTCAGGTCGATATACACGGGAAGTACTTTGCCATTGCTGAGGAAATGGGAAGATAGTTCCGTGGCAGTTCCGATATTGTCGATCAGGCAACTGAACACGGTATCCGGATATTTATCTATCAGGGTGAAAAGCCTTTCCTGTTTGGGGCCAATGGGCTGGTAGGCCAGCAGCACATCCGGAGCGCCGGCTTGCGCCAGCGCTTCCGCCTCCGCGATGGTGGCGCATTTGAATTTGCGGATGCCGGCAGACAGTTGTAATTGGATGCCTTCTTTGGTCTTATGGGTTTTTGCGTGTGTGCGTAAACGTTGTATGTCATCGATCATGCCCACCAGCGTATCGATATTCTGCTTCACTCTTTGCGGGTACACTACCAGTGCAGGCGAGTCCACCATTTCAATATTGCTGATTTGGTACCAGTTGTTCTCGGATCGGGTCATTGTTTTCTTTTTTTACACTACCAGGTTAAGTAAGAGAACACCCAGCAGTCCCATCACGGCCACGATGGTTTCCATCAGGCTCCAGGAGCGGAGGGTATCTTTCATACTGAGATTGAAATATTCTTTGTACAGCCAGAAGCCTGCATCGTTCACGTGTGAGAACATCAGGCTGCCTGCGCCGATACTCAATACCATCAGGTTGGGCTCTACATTCAGTTGCGCCATGGTAGGAGCAACGATGCCGGCGGTGGTGAGCCCGGCCACTGTGGCGGAACCGATACAAACCCGTAATACCGCGGCTATCAGCCATCCCAGCACCAGTGGGGGTATAGGCCAGTTCTTCAGTTGTGCGGCGATGGCGTCGCTCACGCCACTGTCTATCAATACCTGTTTCAATACACCTGCTCCCGCAACGATGAGCACGATCATGGCCACGTCCTTCACGGCATCGGTATAGATATCCATCACAAATTTCATGCTCTTGCCATTGGCGATCCCCAATGTAAATGTAGCAACGATCACAGAAACCAACATCACCGTAATGGGATCTCCCACAAAGGCCAGCAGGGCAGGCCAGTTGCCTTCCTGCATAGCAGACAGCAAGGGCAGGAGGGCGGTGAGGGCGAGTAGTAGAACAGGAAGCAGGGAGGATAAAAAACTATTGGCGGCTCCGGGCAGTTCGTGCTCGTTCAGCACCGGCGGCTGAAAGGTTTTGAGAGGCACTGAATGGATATTCTTCAGCGTTCGGGCAAAGAGTGGCCCTGCCACAATGATGGTGGGGATAGCGATCATGAGCCCATACAAAAGGGTCAGCCCCATATTGGCATGGAACTGTCCCACCAATGCGGAAGGCGAAGGGTGTGGAGGAAGGAACCCATGTGTTACGCTAAGCGAGGCCAGCATGGGCAGCCCCACATACACGGCAGGCAATTTGTATTGGTACACCACCGAAAAGATCAGGGGCACCATCAATACAAAACCGACATTGTAGAAAAGTGGAATGCCAACGATGAAGCCCGTTACCATCAGGGCCCATTGGATATTCTTTTCGCCGAAGGCCTTCATCAGCACATCGGTGATCCGTTTGGCTGCGCCACTGGCGGCTACCAGTTTGCCCAGCATGGCGCCTAGCATGATGATCACGATCAGCGACCCCAGGGTATCACCGATACC
>JAGIAP010000026.1 GCA_017744805.1 Chitinophagaceae bacterium
GCGGTTCCTCATTTTACCAGAGCTGACAGACAGTTCTCTGAAACCTGAAGTAGCGGGGATCTTCTGATCCAGGAAGAGATTACTGGTGATCCTGTTATAATATTCAGCGGTCAAACGGATACGATTCTGTACCAGCGCAAGGTCAAATCCAATATTCAACTCCTTGGCATATTCCCAGTCGTACCCCGGATTGCCGGGAGAAGTAGGCCCGATCCCTGTATTGCCGCCGTAAGGCTTAAGCCCATAAGCAGGCAGATAGGCGAAGTTGGAAGGGAATGGACTGGCTGTGATGCCATAACTGGCCCTGAAACGGAGGCCGGTAATCATATTCACATTTTCCAGGAATTGTTCACGGATGGCTTCCCAGCTAGCACCGAATGAATAGAAACCATGCCAGCGGTTAGTTTCGGGTAATGTGGAAGAGCCATCGTAACGATAGGATCCGTTCAATGTATACTTATTCTTGTACGTGTAGCGTGCAATACCGATCAGGGAAGACATGGCATTTTGCGTACGGCCACCTCCCAGGGTTGGAGCATAGGTGGAGGTATTGCCAATGCCTACAGGAGTTTCTGGTAACCTTGGGTCGAGGCCAAAACCTGTATAATTGAAGCTCTTGTATTTATTGCTGAGGAATTCATACAAGCCGGTCACCTCCAGGTCATGATCTGCACCCAGTGCAGCCGTATAGGTAAGGCCGGAAGTAGATACCAGGGAAGTACGGCGGCTTACCCCTTCACCAAAGGATCCGGATCTTCCGTTGGATACCCTTCTGCCCGCATAGGAATCAGGATTTACCCACTGTTCGGTTGTCTGATCCCGATAGTCCACTCCCAATTTCGTTTTAGCCACCAGGCCGGGAAGGATGGTGTAGTTCAGAGAAAGGCTCATCACCGTTTTCAGTTGATTGAGCTTATTGGTGGTGTTCAGCATGCGGGCGTAAGAGTCGCTGCCTTCACGCTGATCGAGAACAGGATATTTATCCCCGTCCCCTGTAGTCACCAGCTTACCATCGGGCGCATATGGATACTCGTAAGGGAGTGCATAATACACGGCAGAGAGCGGGTTATTACCACCGCTACCATTCTCGTTCTGTATGAGATTGGATTTGGAATAGCCGATATTGAGGTTGAGATTGGCAGAGAATTTACCGGCAGTGAAATCGAGATTATTCTTGAGGGTATACCTTTTCAGATCAGACACTTTCACCAGGCCCTGCTGATCGAAATAATTGAGAGACGTGTAGAAGCGAACGTTCTGATTACCGCCACTGGCGCTGATCTGCTGCTCCACAAAACTACCGTTGCGCATGAACATATCACGCCAATCGGTATTCACGCCCAGAAGGCTGTCCACAATATGATCTGCTTTCTGTTTTTCAGTTGAGCTATACCCTGCATAATCAGGGTTCAGTTTGGAATATGTCCAGAAAGGGCCTGCTTCGGCACCTGTTTCCAGGCCGATACCTTCTTCAAACTCCTTTCTTTCTGCGGAGTTCATCATCCTGAACTTGGTGGAAGTGAGAGTAGACACACCGTATTGTGATCTGTATTCGAGTGCGAGCTTTCCGGCCTTTCCTTTTTTGGTGGTGATCACGATCACTCCATTGGAACCGCGGGAGCCGTAGATCGCTTTGGCAGAAGCATCTTTCAAAACGGTCACAGACTCGATATCCCCGGGGTTGAGCGTCATGAAAGCCCCAGACTCGATGGGCACTCCGTCCATAACATACAGCACGGAATTGTCCCCGGCAATGGAACCTACACCTCTCAGCAACACTTTGGCGCTGGTGCCGGGCTGACCGGAAACGGATGAAATATTGAGCCCGGGTACGCGTCCCTGTAATGCCTGTTCAAAAGTGGCAGAGGGTACATCATTTATTTTATCGCCTCCAACCGTTGTAACGGCAGAAACCGATTTATTCCTTGAATAACTGGTATATCCAGTTACCACCACTTCTCCGAGATTGGTGGCGGAAGGCTTCATCGTTACATTGATTATGGGTCGATTCAATGCCACGGTCTCGTCCAGGTAGCCAACCAGTGAGAAAGAGAGGGATTTGGCGTTGGCAGGTACAGAGAGACTGTAATCGCCATTTGCATCGGTGGTGGTGCCGGCGCTTGAACCCGTAACCAGTACGGATACTCCGGCCAGGGGCTTACCATCGGCGCCTGTCACCTTTCCTTTTATCACCTTGTCCTGGTCTGCAGTCCGCGCGGTGGAATACACTACCACCAGGTTGTCTTCACGCAGGGAATAATTCAGGGGTAATCCTTTGAAAGCCAGATCCAGCACCTGGTCCAGGTTTGCATCCTTCATGGAGATATCCAGTTTCTTATCAGCCGGTAATGTACCGGAATGATACACGAACCTGTACAATGTTTGTTTTTCCACCTCATTCAACAACTGTTTGAGTGTGGCTTTGTGTAGTTGCAGATTGATCTTTTGCTGGGCAAAGCCTCTTGCCTGAGCCTGCATACAGGCAAATACCAGCAGCAATGTGGCGATCTTTACGAAATAGATTAGCGGCCTTAACGAGCGGTGGTGGCCGGCAGCATAAGCAGTCTTCATAACACAGTTTGGTTTATGATGATCAAATCAATGGGGTATGCCAATCAGCACGGTTATTTACTGATAACGATACTGTCTTTCTTTACTTCGAAATTGAATGGATAGGATAATTGAAGGGCTTCCAGAGCTTTTACCACTGTCTCACTTTCAAATGTGCCCGAATAACGATAGGCCTTCACGTCCTCATCCGTAAAGCTGATATGGATGCCATACCACTGCTGCAGTTTGGCAGCGATCGTTCCCAGTGGCTCATCGTCTATCTTGAGCCTGTTCCTTACCCAGGCAATTTCCTGCGCCTTGTGGCTGACAGGATCGGGCAACATCGACACCACTTTCAATGGATTCTCAGTGCCGGTGAGCCTGCCTGTCTTATTGGAATAGACCATTTTCTGACTGGGGGAAAGGATCACTTTCTGTTCCGGATGTCCTTTCCTGGTAACAGCCACTTTTCCTCTGAACAAAGAGGTTTCGGTCAACTCATTGTCGGGATATGCGCATACGTTGAAAACCGTTCCCAATACTTCGATATTCACTTCATCGGTATGCACAATAAAGGGGATGGATTGTGATCTAACGTCGAAGAAGGCTTCTCCGGAAAGATGTAATTCGCGGGAACCGGTGTTGAAATTTTTGGCCAGAACGATCTTGCTGTTACTGCGTAGGGTAACCACCGATCCATCGGGCAATACCACCGTTTTGCGTGGAGCATTGCCTGTGAAGATACCCGTTCCATCGATATCGGATTTTTGTTCAGCAACCACGGGAGGCTCTACAGTAGCGGGTTTGAGAAGAAAATACCCCGTCACTACCAATGCCAAAACGGAAGCGGCCATGCCTGCCATCCATTTGACCTTGTTACGTTTGATGGGGATCACCGGAGCCTGTGCTTCTACCTGATCGGGTTGCAGCGCATCTTTCAACAGATCGAAACGACGGATGCTATCTTTCAAATGTTCCAGTTGCACCGGCAGCTTGCCCTGGCGGGCACTGATGATATGGATGAGCTGCTCCGCTTCACGAACGAGGGCCAGCTTTTCCGGGTGGCTACTGATCCAGGTTTCCCAGAATTTGCTTGCTTCTTCATCCGCTCCCAGGCAGTAACGCTGGAAGGATTCATCGCAGACAAGATCCTCTACAGTATAGTTTTGATGATCCATGTAACGGGCCTTTCAAATACTGAGGGCCCTTTCCCGGGTTTTTCCCAAGAAAAAAACAGTTATTTTTTTCTACACTTTATTAGCGTTGCTATTTCAATACTTTACGCAGGATCTTGATGGCGTTGTAAATGGTATTGTACGCGGTTTTGATACTTTGTTCCGTGGTGGCAGCCACCTGTTCATAGGTGAGCCCTTCGAAGAACATGAGCCTGATGAGCTCCTTTTGTTTGGGGGTCAGTTGTTCAATGGCCTTATGGAGCTTTTCCCTGAGCTCTTCGTCGTGTTGTACACGGATGATGATCTCTTCGTAAGGAAGCTCTTCTATCAGTTCCTTGTCCTTGAGCTTATTAATGGCTTTATCCGTCTTGGAATAATAAATGAGTTTGTCTATCAGCATCCTTTTCAGGGAGGTGAACAGGTAGGCCCGAACCTGTTGCACTTCATTGAGTCGTGCATGTTTATCCCAGAGTTGCAGGAATAGCTGGGTAACACAATCCTTCACCAGTTCATCATTGGCCGTGATCTTCAGCCCAAATCGTACCAGGTGGAAATAGGTATTGTTGTAGAGATCGAAAAGGGCTTGCTTGTTTCCTTTTCGGATCTGCATCCAGTATGCTATATTCTGTTCTTCATCGGTCATCCGGACTGAGTTTCGATTGACGGATGGCTTCTTCCAATTGCTGGTCGCGGCCTTTGCTCACTTCGCCATATTCGTTCCTGCAACGAATATCCGGTTCTGTCTGGTAGTTTTCCAAATACTTTCCTGCATTTGTTTTCACTCCCATGGTAGGAACGCTGTAGCTAAGGGAAGGGTCCAGCAGCGATTGCCCGGTCATCCAGGTGCAACTGCCGGGGACAGGCATACCGATCAGTTTGCCCATATGCAGGTATTGATAATCGTAAACAAAGCAGTGCCCATCGCTGTAATTGGCTTCTCCCGCCAGCACGATGCTGGGGCGGGTCCAGCGGAATGATGGCTCGATGCCTGTCTGGAACTGATCATTCCCGTTAGTGCGTAATTGTTTGCCGCTGAGAAAGGTCACCAGTTCTGGCGCAAGATCCCCGCCCCTGTTGAACCGGGTGTCCACGATGATGCCTTTGCAGTGATGATATTTGCCCAGCACTTCTTCATATACGGTCCTATAGGCCGCATCATTCATTCTGTACAAATGCACATAGCCCCATTCACCGTTCGTTCTTTGCTCTGTTTCCAGGCGATTGCGCTCCACCCATCTTTTGTACAGAAGGTCCGCTTCCTCATCCGCAGAAAGGGCCGTGACGTTGATAGTATGAATTTGCTCTCCGCTTTTTATTTGCAACAATATTTTCTTGCCGGCCTTGTTTATGAGATAATGATCGATATCCCGGTTCGCTGCAATGGACTGGCCATCGATGCTGAGGATGATATCGCCATGAGTGAATGTATGGCCGGAACGCTCCAGGGGCGAGCCTTTGACAAGCTCATCGATCTTCATGCCGGGCCCGGCATATTGTTGATCATAGAAAATACCGAGGGTACCCGGATCAGTGGTCCCTTTTTGTTTGTAATTGAAAGTGGCACCTGTATGGCTGATATTCAATTCTCCTAAAAGCTCATTGAGCATTTCAGCAAAATCGAAATTATTATCGATGCCAGCCAGGTACTTCCGGTAATCTTCTCCCAAACGATTCCAGTTAGCGCCATGAAACCCTGCCGTGTAAAAGGTTTGAGCTGTTCTGCGCCATACATGATCGAACATATAGGCTCTTTCTTTTACCGGGTCTACGGTGATATTGGTTTTGATTTCCAGTTTTTCTGCAGTGGCTGATCCAGGATCTGCACAATGGATGACGCCATCGGCCAGGATATAGATCAGCTTTTGATCTTTGTCCCATTGCATGACGCCATCGCGGAGGCGAAGTTGCAATGTTCTCTTGGTTTCTTTCGTTTGCAGATCAGTTTGCCAGAGATCATAATTCTTTTCCATCTTCGCCAGGTAGTAAAGCGTTTTTCCGTCCCTGCTAACCAGGGCATCTTCCAGCAAAGAGGATATCGTGGTGAGCCGTTGTTTAGTGTCTGCTATATTTTGCCAGTCAGGCATATCATTCTTTGCCGGACGAGCTTCCAAAGTATCTGTGGTTCCTTTTTCATTGAATTGCCTCCAGGTGGCTCCATCCGTGAACAGAGCGAACATATCCGTTTGAGTGGTACTGCTATTATCGAAACTATGCAGGCCGAAGCGGTCACTTGCATAGAGGATCATCTTTCCATCCATCATCCACCGCGGGCGGGTCTCATTGAAGCCACTTCTTGTCAGGTTGATCAGTTTTCCATTGCCGGATGTACTGACAATGCCTGCTTCATCATTCCCCCCGCCCTGTTCTGTGAACTGCACAAGCAGCCATTGGCCATCAGGGCTCCATTCGAAATACTGATCGCGGTCACGACGGCTCACCAGTTGATCTCCGGTAAGGATCGTTCTGATCTTTCCGGATGCACAGTTAAAAATGGAAAGCGTATTCCTGTTGGCGATGAACGCTATTTCTTTTCCATCGGGAGACCAGGCCGGTTGGTAATTGTCTTCTTTCCCTCCGATCAATTCCACTTCTTCTATTTTACCGGAAGTATGGAAAAATGGATCTGTGCCCACAACTGATGCCTGAAATATTTTCCATTTCCCATTCCTTTCACTGGCGTAAATCAATCTTTTCCCATCTGGCGCAAAGCTCAACCCCGCTTCCCTTTCCGCTGTTTTCGTGATCTGTTTTATTGCATTACCCTGGATATCGCAGACAAAAACTTCTCCCCTGGCAATAAAAGCAAGTTCCTGGCCGGATGGAGAAACAGCCATTTCACTCAGCTCCGTCAGCGGAATATTCTTTTCTGTTTGCATGGGAACAGGCGGCATGCTGATTTTGACTTTACGCGGGGCTGTGTTGGCTCTTTGGGTCCATATGGCCCCGTCGTATCCAAAGCAAAGGGTATTATCCGTAGCGATAGTTAGAGATCGCACAGGATGATCCTTGAAAAAACTGATCTGTTTTATGATACTTGTATCTGAGAGGGAGGATTGAAATACATTGAAACTGCCGGACCTTTCACTGAGGAAGAAGAACTGTTGCGGGTCCTTTGCAAATACGGGGCTTCTGTCCTCTCCTTCAAAGCTGCTGAGTTGAATGTGTTTTCCTGTTTTTGTATTGTATGCCCAGATATCCCGGGCAGCGGAAGAGGTCTGGTGTTTGCGCCATGGGTTTTCCCTGGCTTTTCTATCGTGGTACAGGATGAGATTACCGTCCCTGCTTATTTTGGCGTCTTCTGCAGGAGTGGTAAGAAGCTGTTTTATTCTTCCTCCGCTAGCAGGTATCTGATATAATTCCGGCAATGACTCCGAAGGGAATTGCCTGCAAGCAGGTGCATCCATCCGGGCTGCCGAAAAAATAATATCCTTATCATCAGGAGAGAAATCGCTGGGGAATTCATCGGCAGCATGCCAGGTCAGTTGAGTAACGTCACCACCTTTTGCAGGAACAATGAACAGGTCGAAATTGCCAGACCTGTTACTGGCAAAGGCGATGGCAGTACTGTTGTGGTTCCAGACGGGCATGAGCTCCTGCGCATCATGCTTCACCAGCAGTTTGGCAGTACCTCCGTTGGCGGGAACGGTATATAGGTCTCCATGCCAGATAAATGCAATGGTACGGCCATCGGGAGATATGGCAGGATACCTTAACCAGGTAGCGGAATTCTGTGCCGGCGAAATGGAATACAAGAAGATCGACAGCCAGAAAAGAACAACTCCTTTCATTCCGGGGAAGATTAATGAACCGGAAATATACTCAATTATACGTTTCAGCAGGTTTATGTGTGGTTCCGATGCAAAACCTGATCGCAATAAATAGCAATCCAATTATATAGAAATAAAAAGGGAAAACGCGCAAGTATAATCGTCCGGAAGCGTTTCTATTGGTGCCATAAATGAATTGTTCCAGGGGATAAGTGAAATCCCAGGCGCCCGGTTCACTTCTGTGAACACTGTAAAAAATAAAATCGATAAGGCCCCAGACCAGGAAAGGAATGGCAATCACTCGCACAAATCTATTTTTTGAGGCCACAATGATCAGCAGAAAGACAACAACGAAAAAATTATTGATATCAAACCAATGCAAACCTGTAAGCCGTAGCCAGCACTTCGCATATATGATGGAAGCCAAAAAGCCAATAAGCATCAGTCTGATCATTCGTAGCATGGGGTCATCGAATATAAGTTGAATTTCAATTCGGAGATGATCAGTAGCAGACTGTTTTGTAACTTTATTAAAACCTGCCAAATGATCAATGCTGATACCTTCCGAAAGCTGGCCCTTTCTTTTCCGGATACAGATGAGCATCCGCATTTTGAAAGAGCGGCGTTTCGCGTGAACAAAAAGATCTTCGCTACGCTTCACGAAGCAAAGCACCAGGGCATGGTGATCCTCACTCCTGCTGATCAATCTGTTTACTGTGATTTCGATCCGGCCTCCTTCTCGCCGGTGCCCGGCACCTGGGGCGCCAAAGGCAGCACTTTCGTGGACCTGAAAAAAGTGAAGAAAGAAGTACTGAAAGAAGCCATGACGCTGGCTTACGGGGAAAGATTGACAAAAAAGAAGAAATAAAATCTATTGTTCCATTTCCAACAATATATTTTGTAAATATGGATGATCATTGAACGCTTTCCATTTTCCTTCTTCCAAAAATCGTTTCACTTCAAAAATAAATTCTTCCCTGTCTTTCCACTTTGGGATATTCTTCTGATTGATCACCAGGTAATTGAATTTGAACAAGGCTTCCGCAGGGTCTGAGGTGAGCAAAAATGTACAGAAAAAATCACTGATATTGGTAATGGGCTGCCCATCAACGATACAGGTTTGTTGATCAAATGGGAAAAGTTGATTGAGGCGCTCCAGGTAGTTGGTTAATTTTTCTTTTAACGGATGCGCATCCAGGCAATCCACGTGGATACCGCAATCATTCATCTGAAAAAGATCGTCCAGCATATTGCTGGTTGTAGCCGGCGTTCCAATGTACGCCCGATCTTTATCTAATACCTGATTGCAGATAGCACAGGTGCTGTATCCTTCCAATATCAATGCCATGTCATAAATGTAATATTTTTCCGCCGGAAGGCGAGCGATAGACATACTCCAATTAAAAGAGGCATGCCTCTTCAGCATGCCTCCTCCCGACTTTTTTTTGAATTATTTATTGCAGATTGTACTTGTGCTTGAAGCGCTCGTACAATTGTTTGTGCTTATCCGTGAGCTCTATCTGTCTTCCCTGAATGAATGCGAGCGAGATCACATTGCCACTCATGTCCAAAATATCGCCATCGGCAACCACAATATTCGCTTCCTTTCCTTTTTCGATGGAGCCGGTCTTATCGGCTACGCCAAGGATAGTGGCGGCATTGAGTGTAATGGCAGAGAGCGCCTGTTCTTTGGTCAACCCATAAGCCGCGGCTGTTCCTGCATTGAAGGCGAGATTGCGCTGGCGGGTATTGCCATCATCGTCATTGATGGAAAACAATACGCCTGCTTTTTGCAACATCGCAGGTGTTTTGAAAGGCTGGTCCACATCATCATCAGCCATTACAGGCAGATCATGCAATTGATTCAGCACAACGGCGATATTATTCTGCTTCAGCAGGTCAGCGATCTGCCAGCTATCGGCAGCACCCACTACTACCACATCAAATCCAAATTCTTTTGCGAAATCGATAGCGATCAGCATCTCCTTCACAATATCACAATGAATGAAGAGCTTCTTCGACCTATCGAATAACCCGCGAACGGATTCGAACTTCAGGTTGGTGGCTTCGTGCTTGCTTTCTGCCAAATAGGCTTTGGCTTCGCGGAAGAATCCTTTCACGGATTCGATCTGCTCCAGTCCACGCTTTACCGGATCGCCTGCAGGTTGCTGTGCAAAGAAGAAACCACGACCGCCACCCCTTCTGTTCAACAGGGAAGGCATGCGGAAATGGATATTTTTGTCGGCCGCAACAATCGCGTCTTCCCAGTTCCATGCATCCAGTTGTACCACGGAGGAGGAACCGGAGATCAGTCCACCCTGCGGAACGATATTCGCCAGCAGGATACCGTTGGTGCGAAGTGTATTGGTCACTTTTGAATCTGTGTTGTAGGCAACGATAGAACGGATATTGGGATTGAGCTCACCCAGTTCCGTAGCGTCTACCGTGGCTCGAACGCTGCCCACTTCCACCAGTCCGAGGTTGGAAGAGCTAAGGATCAGCCCGGGATAGATATGCTTTCCTTTGCAATCATAGATCCTCACATCGGCAATGGCAGCATTGGGCCGCACGTCCACGATCTTACCTCCGCTCACCACCACCATTCCATTTTCTATCACTTGTCCATTGCCGATATGCACGGTGGCATTGGTAAGGGCAAAGGTCTGTGTCTGTGCAGGCGCGGGATAAACGGTCTCCTGGGCGGAGAGCGCTCCCATCGTCAACACAGCGCTTATGAATAAAAAGATGCGTTTCATTTGTTTCAGTTTTCTGTTTAATTACTCGTTGATATTGTCTACGTCTATGGCCAGCAGTCCATGGCTATGGTAATGGTCCATGCAGGTGTGGATCACTTCCATCCTGGGCCTTGCGCGCTGGAACTGGGCAGCACCGGCGGGTCCGGCACCGCGTTTGGCAGCGGCCAGCTTGGCGATCAGCCTGGCTTTTTCAGCCTGGATCTGCTTGCGCAGCTCTGCATCGTGTTCACGATCGAAATAAACAGTACCGTCTACAATGGTCTTTTCAGCCACCGCATAAATGCTCAGCGGGTTATTGCTCCAGAGAACGAGGTCGGCATCCTTGCCTACTTTGATAGAGCCCACCTTGCTATCAACATGCAGCATTTTTGCAGGATTGATGGTAACCATGTTCAGGGCATCGGTTTCACTCATGCCTGCATACTTGATGCTCTTGGCCGCTTCCTGGTTGAGCCGCTGGGCCATTTCAGCATCGTCGGAATTGATGGCCACATTCAGTCCAACCCTGGCCATGATGGAGGCATTCTGAGGGATGGCATCCACCACTTCCATCTTGTACTGCCACCAGTCGGAGAAGGTAGAAGCATTGGCGCCATGTGCTTTCATCTTGTCGGCTACTTTATAACCTTCAAGTATATGCGTGAATGTATTTACCGGGAATCCGAATTTCTCCGCTACGCGCATGGTAGCGGTGATCTCGCTTTGAACGTAAGAGTGACAGGTAATGAAACGTTTTTTATTCATGATCTCCACCAGGGCATCCAGCTCCAGATCACGACGAACAGGGGAAGTGGCAATAGCAGGAGCCACCCCACTCTTTTTGCTTTTGGGCGGTGCCACTGATACGGCACCGGCTTTCAGGGCCGCTGCATAATCGGATGCCCGCTGGAAAGCGTCTGTAAGCACCTGCTCAACACCCATCCGGGTATCTGGGAAACGATTGTTCTGCTGGGAAGGGGAACGCTTCACGTTTTCTCCCAGGGCAAACTTGATGAAAGGATCGGCTCCCTGGAATTTCAGTCCTTCATCATCCGCGCCCCAGCGCAGTTTGATCAACTGCGTTTGTCCCCCAATGGTATTGGCCGAACCGTGAAGGATATGCGAAGTGGTAACGCCCCCACTGAGCTGACGGTAGATATTGATGTCTTCCGGGTTCAGGTTATCGGCAATGCGTACTTCGGAAGTAACGCTTTGCCCACCTTCATTGATGCTCATGGCAGCGATATGCGAGTGCTCATCGATGATACCGGCAGTCAGGTGCTTGCCTGTGCCATCTATCACGCGGGCGCCTGATTCAGAAAGGTTCTTGCCGATGGCAGCGATCTTTCCATTCTTTACCAACACATCTGTATTTTCCAGTTTTCCTTCTTTCTCAGAAGTCCAGACAGTAGCATTCCTGATCAGGATGGTTTCCTGAACGGGCATGGTCTCGGATCCGTAAGCGATGAATGGATAAGTTACCTTACCCAGGTCCAACGGCGCTTTGGCTTTGGCGCTATCTGCTTTGGCAGTGGCAGCCTGAGCATAGCTGGCCGTCCAGGTGAAGGGGTTACCAGCGCCATCACGACCAGAACCGTTCCATATATTTCCATTGGCAACACCGCTCATGATGGTTTCGGTAGCGCGGGGACCGCGGCCTTCGGTAAAGCTGAGCTTCACCAGTTTTCCATCGTAAGAATATTTTCCGGTGAGGGTATCGTTGCCAATGAAAGAAGCTGTACCGCCATCTTTCAGTTCCAGTGTGAACTTCTTCGCATTGCTGGCCGTGAAATTGTAGGTTCCTTTCACATCGAACCAATTCTCATCTTTTACATTGTAACGAATGCCCTGCACCCAATTCTGCAGGATCACTGTTTTGGGATCGAAAATGTTTCCGGAGGTGATGATGAAGTTGGCGAGCTTGCCGCCATCCAGGCTACCTACTTTATCGGATATACCTATCAGTGAGGCCGGTATTTCAGTGAGCGCTTCCAGGGCCCTTGTTTCGCTAAGCCCATACTCGATGGCTTTACGAAGATTGGCCGTGAAGTCTGCAACATTGGCGAGATCGGCCGTGGTGAAGGCGAAACTGATGCCTGCTTTTTCCAATGCAGCGGCATTGGTAGGCGCCAGCTCCCAGTGCTTGAGATCATCGAGGCCCGTGAAGCGGAGCTCATTGGGATCATCGGCATCCATTGGTGCGGGGTAGTTCAATGGAAGGATGAAAGCAGCTTTGGTAGCGGCGATCTCCTTCACTCGTTGGTATTCGTTATTACCACCTTTGATGATATACTGAACCCCAAACTCTTTTCCGATGCGGTCTGCACGCAGATCGGCCCATTTATCGCCCGCCTCGAAGATCTGGGGCAGTGATTGCGTTTCATTGAAAGCACGAAGGGAAATATTCACGCCTTCTTTTACGGGGTTCGACTTATACCATTGTGCATCCAGATAGGTCTGGCGCAGGAGGGCAATGGTTCCCATCAAACTACCGGGATAGCTCTGTGTGGAACTGCCCTTGCTGAAAGAATAATGGGCGGAAGCTTTTTCCTTCACCATTACCAGGTTCTCTTTATCGTTCGCCAGGGTTACCACAGTACCGGTTCCCCGTGCGATACCGTCTTTGGAGTGCGTGAGCACGGTACCAAAACCGAGATCACGAAGTGGCTTGGCTTTTGCATCGTCAACGTTGAAGAGCTTGTCCGATTCCACATCGGCGCGGATGGCCTGGTTCCAGCCATAAGCACCTTTCTGGTTGCTGGTGAGCTGGGCCGCGGCAAAGAAATTGAATCCACCGGCAGGGCGTTGGGCTGCTGTGATGCCATAATCGCTGTAAATATCGATGAAGGAGGGATAGATAAATTTACCCTTACAATCGATCACAGTGGCACTAGCGGGAATGGAAACATTGGTGCCTATCGCAATGATCTTGCCTTCGCGCACCAGTAATGTGGCATTAGGAATAGTGGTATGTGCATCACGCACCAGCGTAGCATTGATGAACGCATAATGGCTGGTCCTTGGATCAGCCACACCGTTTACCGGATAAGTGGTTTGTGCAGTGAGACTGACATGAAATAAACATATCAGCCACACCAGGAAGAATGGTTTCCCTGGTGGGTAGAACCCGGATTTTCTCATGACGTTAATTTTAGATATGAAAGATGAACGACCAAATTACTCAAATGAAGTAATTTAGTCGGGTAAAAAATTGCATAACTGGTCAATAAACTACATGAACATAGCACCTTATATCGATCACACGATGCTGAAGCCTGTTATGACGCTGGAAGACGCCCGCAACTTGTGCGTTGAAGCCACTCAATATGGCTTTGCGGCTGTTTGCCTTCCACCGCCACTGGTCAGGAATGCAAAGGCGTTCCTGGCGGGCAGTTCCGTCAAAACAGCTACGGTGATCGGCTTTCCTTTCGGTTATTCCGCAGCGAAAGCAAAAGTGTTTGAAGTGCAACAGGCCATCGAGGACGGAGCTGAAGAACTGGATATGGTGATCAATCTCATCGCCCTCAAGAACAAGGCATGGAGCTACCTGGAAGGGGAAGCCAAACATATTATCGAAGCTGCTCATAAGAATGGTCGCATCCTCAAAGTGATCATCGAATCCGGTGTATTGACGGATGCAGAGATCATCGAATGTTGCAAGATCTACGGAGGACTGGGCGTGGATTTTCTCAAAACCAGCACCGGGTATGCAGAAAAAGGCGCTACGCTGGAAGCCGTGCAACTGATGAGGGCCCATCTCCCGTCATCCGTTAGGATCAAGGCTTCAGGCGGTATCCGTACGGCCCAATTCGCCCGCCAGCTCATCGGAGCCGGGGCAGACAGGCTGGGATGCAGCGCCAGCGTGGCAATTGTTAAAGAAGAACAGGGCGCTGAAGGCTATTGAAAACATATTGTACTTTAGCACACAAATCGTCTCCTATATGAAACTGATCAGCGGCATACTGATATTGTTCATTTCACTGAACGCCACTGCACAAACGGATAGCAGTTCCGTTGTAGTGCATAAGGATCCCCGTATTGAATTACTGGTAAAGAAACAGATCGAGATCAATGAATTCACCACTCGCAATGCCCGCAGGTCTGCGCCTGGCTTCCGTATCCAGGTGATCAGCACCAACGACCGTAACAAGGCCTTCACTGCCAAGTCTACCGTATACCAACAGTTCCCGGAACTGAAAGCCTATATGCTCTACCAAAGCCCCTTCTACAAGATCAAAGTGGGTAATTTCCTGAAACGTGAAGAGGCAGAAGAATATATCACCGCACTCAAACAATACTTCCCTACCGGTGTATATATTGTTCGCGATGTAATTGAAGTAAACCCCGAGAAGAATACGGAACCCGAATAAATCACCGTTTTCTTTATTATTTTTGCTCCATGAGTACGCTGAAAGACAAGATCCATAGCCTGGCAAAAGCCTTTGCACCAGATTTCATTTCCATAAGGCATCACCTGCATGCCAACCCAGAGCTCAGTTACCAGGAATTCGAGACCTCAGCGTTCATCCAGCAACAGCTTCGTGATTTTGGCATCCCTTTCACAGTAATGGCGGAAACCGGTGTGGTAGGTGTGATCGAAGGAAAGAATCCCGGCAAGAAAGTGATCGCACTCCGTGCAGATATCGATGCACTCCCCATACAGGAAGAAAATGATATTCCCTACAAGTCCACACGCCCTGGTGTAATGCATGCCTGTGGTCATGATGTACATACCACCTGCCTTCTCGGCGCGGCAAAGATCCTGAACGATCTGAAGAATGAATGGGAAGGTACCGTGAAACTGATCTTCCAACCCGGAGAAGAACGTAACCCCGGTGGAGCAAGCCTCCTCATCAAAGAAGGGGTGCTCACCAAAGCACCCGTTCCCCAGGCCATTTACGGATTGCATGTGCATCCCCAACTGGAGATCGGCAAACTCAGCTTCCGCGGCGGCCAGGTAATGGCCAGTGCCGACGAGATCTATATCACCATCAAAGGCAAGGGCGGCCACGCCGCTGCTCCCCATCTGACGGCAGATACTATCCTGATTGCCTCACAACTCATCGTGAGCCTGCAACAGATCATCAGCAGGAATAAGAATCCATTGTACCCTTCGGTATTGAGCATCTGCTCCATCCAGGGTGGCCATACCACCAATGTGATCCCCAGCGAAGTGAAGCTGATGGGCACTTTCCGCGCACTGGACGAAGAGTGGAGATTCAAAGCACATGAACTGATCAGGCAACAAGCTACCGGCCTCGTACATGCGATGGGTGGAGAGATCGACCTGCATATCGACGTTGGCTATCCTTCCGTATACAATAATGAAGCCCTCAACAAAGTAGCCCGCCATCTCGCGGAAGATTATATGGGTAATGAAAAAGTGGAAACCACGGAAGTGAGGATGGGCGCCGAAGATTTTGGTTACTATACTCAGCATATCCCAGGTTGCTTCTATCGCCTCGGTGTGATGAATGTAGAAAAGGGCATCACGTCCGGCGTGCATACCCCTACTTTCAATATCGATGAGAGCGCTATCGAAACCGGCATGGGAATGATGGCCTGGCTCGGAAGCCAGACCCATTCATTCTGATATCATCCACGCTCCTTTCTTGTTACAATATTCCAGAAGCCGAGCAATAATGCTGCCGCCGTACCTATCAGTGAATACCACTCATGGGTGGCGATCCCATTTACCTTCAATGCCTTGAAATAGGTCAGGATCGGGTACGCATAAGGGAAATATACCACGCCATCCCAGGGCAACAGGATCAACGCCACGATCGTAAGCCCGATACCGATACCCAGGCTGGTAATGAAATTCCTGAACCGGAGACTGAACCAATACTGAATAGCCGTGATGCAGAGTGAGGCAATATACATCCTTGCCGTAACCATCAACATATCCCCCACCGGTACCGGCTGCTTGAAGAAGGCAAACTCCGGACGGAAAATATTGGCGATGGATCCTGTTACAATCAACGATACATTGAACAGTAAAATAGATCCCAGCAGTAATAATTGTATCACCACGAATTTAGAAAAATAGATATCGATATAACTTCTGGGCTGTGTATATACCATTTTCCAGGTGTTATTCCTGAATTCCGTTTGCACCACCAGGCTGGTGAGGATGGTCACATACATGGGAAAGAAGGCGGCGCCAAATTTCCAGCAATAGGTAGCATGCATTTCCCAGGGCCTGGTGCTAAGGTCCTGCAAAAAATGCTCCGGCTTCAAAATATATCCCAGCATATGCAATACGGGCAATACGATCCCCGCAATGAATGCCGCCCTGTAAGCCAGTGTATGCCTGCTTTTCAGGAATTCGGCCTTTGTATTGATCATGAAATTTGCCATACTTACTGATTGGTGATTTGAACGAAAAGGTTTTCAAGATCGTGCCGGGCAACGGATACCTGGTACACATCGATGCCCTGTTGCACCAGGATCTTGTTGAGCTCGGCAGTACGCTCCCTGCTTTCGAAACGAACAGAGAAATTGGTACCGTTCACCTGCTGAACCGGGAAGCCAGTCAACAAGGATGCCGCCTGCTTTGCATCATCCACTTCGATAGTGACCATCGCTTTATTGGCCTGCAGCAGGTGCAATTCGCTCATCGATCCCTGGAACAATAAGCTACCCTTGTGGATGATGCCGATATGGGTGGCCATCTTTTCCATTTCAGTGAGGAGGTGACTGCTGACCAGGATGGTTTTGCCCTGGTCTTTGTTAAGGGATTTGATCAGTTCACGGGTTTCGATGATACCGCTGGGGTCCAGGCCATTGGTAGGCTCGTCCAATACCAGCAGGTCGGGATCATCCAGCAAAGCAACGGCAATGGCCAGGCGCTGTTTCATACCTAGCGAGTAAGCTCCTGCTTTTTTGCCGGCGGCATCGGTGAGGCCTACTACGCGCAGTACCTCATCGATGCGGTTTCGCGGGCAACCGGAGCTGAGGCGGAACACTTCCAGGTTCTCCTTTCCGGTAAGATGCAAATAGATAGATGGCGACTCTATCAATGATCCGATCCTCTTCATGATAGGGATACGATGGGTGGCTATACTTTCCCCGAAGATCTTTATATCGCCTTTCTGATTTTTCAGCAGACCAAGGATGAGTCGAAGCGTAGTGGTCTTACCGGCACCGTTAGGGCCCAGAAAGCCGTAGATGCTGCCTGCCGGTACCTGCAGGTTCAATTGTTTGAGGATGGGTTGCCCGGACCGGAACGTATAGTCCAGTCGCTGGGTCTCCACAATAAGATTTGGCATGTTATTTCTTTTGAGTGATGCGTTGGAGTTGAGGGCCGGATAATTGCAAAGTGGAACTGGAGTCTGCCTGGAACGTGATCAAACCGGTCTTAGCTTTGCTGGCATCCAGGGTAGACTCGTTCCTGAGGCCGATGTTCAACTGTTCTATTGAACAATACTTTAATAGTACTACCTCTGCACTGTCTGCTGTAATATTGAGATTGCGCAAACTGAAGTCAGGCTGACTATAATACCTATCGTCACTTCCCAGTTGACTTGCGATCAAATTCAGATTCAGCTCCTTCGAGACAGAGCCTGGTTTGGGAGCATTAAGTTTCATTGTACACTTTATGGCAGTCAATGTACTCGTAGATGGTATATATATATTGAACACGTTGGCGTTCTGGGTATATAGCTGCTTCTGTTCATTCCCCTCAGAGATCGACCTGGTAGAATCTCCGGTTATCGAAACAGAGTCGCCATTGTAATTGAGCCTTACTTCAGTCTCACCTTTGAAGGAAGTGTATTGTACAAAAAAAGAATCGGAAGGATAAACATTTACGTTAGCAAAGCCACGCAATATCACATGGTGGATACCTGTCAGGGAAACGCTTTTTTCATTTCTCTCGTCTTCTATTCTTGTAAAATCACCATTCCTATACCTGATCAGGATCGTTGCCACCACCAATGCAGGAATGAGTATCAGCAGACCGAATATCAGTGCAATTATTTTATTACTCTTTTTCATGCGAAGTGTTGTTTCTTGTATTGATCAAAACGGGGTTTCAATTCATCCGTATCCATGTCCAGCAGGTACATATTACGGAACACCTGTGGCAGTTCTTTCTC
This sequence comes from Chitinophagaceae bacterium, assembly GCA_017744805.1. Lineage (GTDB taxonomy): Bacteria > Bacteroidota > Bacteroidia > Chitinophagales > Chitinophagaceae > Pseudobacter. The sequence continues at coordinate 18,327 of JAGIAP010000026.1, forward strand.
CAGGAAAGCATCTTTTCGATAGCGGACCGCCTGCTTCAACGCATCCGGCGCAACAAAATAACCGATGCCGCGCTGGTTCTGGATGATCTCCTGCTGTTGCAGGAAATCGTAACTGCGCATGACAGTATTGGGATTCACTTCCAGTTGCACGGCCAGCTCGCGCACGGAAGGCACCCGCTCTCCGGGTTTCCATTCCTTCAGCAGTATGCGCTCGCACACATAGTCTGCAATCTGGAGGTATATAGCTTGTGATTCTCGGAATTGCATGTTTAATGATTTTAATCCTCAGATCTCTTTTTCTTTCAACCTGAAATAAGTGGCCAGCCATAACAATGGCGGAAATCCATAGTGCAACAGGTATTTACCAGTATAGATCATCCAGGCAGGAATGGGTATCAACACACCGCCTGAACTGGTAACGGCGCGGTAAGCCATCAGTCCATCATCAGAAAAGTCGCCCCTGGGTAAAATGGAAGTGGCAGTGATAAAGATGCTCAACCAGTAAGCAAGCCCAACCGCCAGCAACAGGATGAATGTTTTGATGAAACTGAATTTGCTGAAGAATACCGACCCTGCCATGAACATGCTCTGCACTGCCAGAAAGGCCAGCAGGATATAATACATGAACCATGGATGAACCTCCTTTCCAAAGAAATGCTCAGAGCAGAATACATTTCCAAGGGAAACCCACTGGAATGTATCATTCTCATGCATGGGTACAAAATTGCTTTTCGCGATCGGGTTGAAGATCTGCAGGGTAATGATATCTATGATATAGAAAACGATGGTATAACAAATAAAGAACAGCACCACCACATACAAAATGGCTACCAGCAATTTTTCCAGATGAGATGCAGGAACGCTGAGATAATTGATGCCCTTCCCTTTGGAGCCCAGGGAACTGAAAATAGTACTGGCATAGAGACAGCCGGTGAAGAACAACACAAAATAATAGGTACCTACCTGTACGGCAACAGGAATAGCTTCCATGCGCCGCTGCATCAGGAACAAAAAGATGAACCATAACAAAAGCAGTCCCGCTGTAGCCCCCAGGCTCAGCAGATACCGTTGCCGGTTCTCCACCCAGTGCCTTCCCACCAGCAGTCTGAATCTTGAAAAATCAAATACCTGATTCATGAATAATATTTTCGTTGATGAACAAATGATGATCAGGCGGCGAATGCCTGTTGCACCTGCTCACGGTTAAGGATAATCGCTTTGTACAATAATTCAAGGTCGAGCTTGCTTTCCATCTCCCCCTCATTCTTCAGGATCACGGAATGACCGCGAAGGGCAGACTCGGCATAGATGGCTCGCTTCACCTCTTCCGGATCGAAGCTGACGGTGAATTGCAGCCTGCGACTGATAGCCTCGATGGTTTGATCGAAAAGGATACGGCCCTCATCGATGATAGTGATGCGGTCTATGAGGCTTTCGAGATCCTTCACCTGGTGCGTACTGATCACCATACATTTGCTATCGTCCAGCGCTCCCGCCATCACTTTCCGGAACTGGCTCTTACTGAGGATATCCAGGCCGTTGGTAGGCTCATCCATCAACAACACGGAAGCATTGGAAGCCAGTCCGAAACTGATCAATACTTTCTTCTTCTGCCCATAACTCATATTGTGTAAACTGCTGTCCGAAGGGATATCGAACTCCTTTATATATTTATTGAACTGCTCAACACTGAAGCGGGGATAGAATGGCGCCTGGTATTTCAACAGATGCTTCAGGGGAACATCGCTCAGGTAGAATTCTTCCGGTACCATGAACACTTCCTGGAGGAAGGCGGGCGTGCGCTTACCTGGCGCAAAGCCCAGCACATCGATAGAGCCCTGATCCGGAAAAAGCAGGCCCGCTATATTTCGGAGCAAGGTGCTCTTGCCGGTACCGTTCTTGCCCAGCAGCCCGTAGATATGCCCCGGCTGCAATTCCAGGTCGAGGCCGGAAAATACTTTCCGCTTGCGGTAGGAAAAATGTAGATTTTGGACCTTGATCATGTTTTGTGTTTTAGTGCACTACTTCAATAGTACACCCAAACATAAAAAGGATTTTTGAAGGATGCAAGTTTTTGTTCTTTTTTATTTGCGGAGGGCCGCTTGTTTATTTTTAAGGGAGAAAAAGCCGGATGGCCGGAAAGACGTACATTGCAACCCTGTTTTTGGCAGGGCGCACTGGTTGAGGAAATCTCTTATTAAACCGCATTGTCATGTACTAAAACCCTCCAGCGTTCCGTTAACTGCCTGATTAAAAGAACTTTATGAAAAAAGAACTCATCAGGGAGCAAGCCCTGGAATACCATTCCAAAGGAAGACCGGGCAAGATTGAAGTTGTACCAACCAAAGAAGCAAAAACCCAACGCGACCTCTCACTGGCTTATTCCCCCGGCGTAGCCGAGCCCTGCAAAGAGATCGCCGCCAATCCGGAAAAAGTTTATCAGTATACAGCAAAAGGCAATCTCGTGGCTGTGATCAGCAACGGTACTGCCGTTCTCGGGCTAGGTGATATCGGCCCTGAAGCCGGTAAGCCGGTAATGGAAGGAAAAGGTGTACTGTTCAAAATATTCGCAGACATCGACGTATTCGATATCGAGATCAATGAGAAAGACCCCGAGAAATTCGTTCAGATCGTAAAATCACTGGAGCCTACTTTCGGTGGTATCAACCTGGAAGATATCAAGGCCCCCGAATGTTTCTACATCGAGCAGAAACTTCGTGAAGAGATGAAGATCCCCGTGATGCACGATGACCAGCATGGTACCGCCATCATCTCTGCCGCTGCCCTGCTGAATGCATTGGAAATCCAGAAAAAGAAGATCGAGAAAGCCTCCTTTGTAGTGAATGGTGCCGGCGCAGCCGCCATGGCATGCGCCAAGCTCTATGTGAGCCTGGGAGCAAGACCTGAGAACTTCCTCATGTTCGACCGCAAAGGTGTACTGCATAAGGACCGCGCCGATCTCGATGGCGACAAAAAACAATTCTCTACAACAGATAAGGCAGGCCTTACGCTGGCAGACGCCATGAAAGATGCCGATGTATTCATCGGTCTCAGCGTAGGTAATGTAGTTACGGAAGATATGGTGAAGAGCATGGCGAAGAACCCCATCGTATTTGCCATGGCCAATCCCGATCCGGAGATCGGTTATGAGCTGGCCACCGGCGCCCGTAAGGATATCATCATGGCCACCGGCCGCAGTGACTATCCCAACCAGGTGAACAATGTGCTCGGCTTTCCTTTCATTTTCCGCGGAGCACTGGACGTTCGCGCCACGCAGATCAATGAAGCCATGAAACTGGCGGCAGTACGCGCTTTGGCAGAACTGGCCAGAACGCCCGTGCCTGATATCGTAAATACGGCCTATAACGAAAAGAATATCGTATTCGGACCAGAATATATCATTCCCAAACCGCTCGATCCTCGCCTGCTGGCCACCGTTTCACCGGCTGTAGCGAAAGCTGCCATCGAAAGCGGAGTGGCCCAGACCACCATCCCTAACTGGGATGATTACGCGATTGAACTGAACAAGCGCCTCGGGCTTGACAACCAGGTGATGCGCGTGCTCGGCAGCAAGGCCCGTAAGGATCCCAAGCGTATCGTGTTTGCAGAAGCAGACAATGTGAAGATCCTGAAAGCGGCGCAGATCGCTTATGATGAAGGTATCGCTTATCCTATCTTGTTAGGTGATGAAAAGAAGATCAAGACCATCGCCGCCAATAACAAGATCGATATAGAGGAACTGCCTATCATCGATCCCCGCAGTGATGACCACGAAGAAAAAAGAAAAGAATACGGCGAGCTCTTCTTCAAGAAGCGTTCACGCCGTGGTATCAATAAGTATGAGTCTACCAAGATCATGAAAGACCGTAACTATTTCGGCTGCATGATGGTGGAAACCGGCGAAGCCGATGGTATGATCTCCGGTCTTACCCGCAATTATCCGGATACCATTCGTCCTGCCCTGCAGGTGATCGGTACCGAGGACAATGTGAAGAAGATCGCGGGCATGTACCTGTTGCTCACCAAGAAAGGCCCCCTCTTCATGGCGGACACTACGGTGAACTTCAATCCCACTGCTGAAGAGCTGGCAGAGATCACGCTGATGGCGGCCAAGGAAGTGCGCAACTTCAACCTCACTCCCCGGATCGCCCTGCTGAGCTATTCCAATTTCGGAAGCAGCGACAGCCCTGAGGCCCGCCTGATGAGCAAGGCCCGCGAGATCATCAAACAGAAGGACCCTACATTGATGGTGGATGGTGAAATGCAGGCCAGTGTTGCCTTCAACCAGGATATCCTCCGTGAGAACTATCCTTTCAGCGAGCTGGTAGGTCAGGAAGTGAATACCCTCATCTTCCCCAACCTGGCAGCCGGCAACGTGGCATATAATTTACTGAAAGAAGTAGGTGGTGCCGATGCTATCGGGCCGATCCTGCTGGGCCTGAAAAAGCCAGTGCATGTACTGCAACTGGGCAGCAGCGTGAGAAGTATCTATAATATGGCCCTGGTGACTGTGATAGATGCCCAGCTTAAATGCGGAAAGACGTCTGCGGAAGCCGTAAGGAAATCTCCCTGGTGGAAGCGGAACAAAAAGTAAGCTTGGCAATAAATCAGTAATTTTAGCCGGTAATTACTGTTGACACCCGTATAGAATTGTAGCTATGACGTTATTTACAGAATTTGGCCGTTACCTGCTGATGATCAAAGGCATGTTTTCCAAACCGGAAAATGGGAAGATGTATTGGAAAGAATTGATGCACCAATGTGTGGAGATCGGCATCGGTTCTTTAGGGATCGTAGTGATCATCTCCTTCTTCATGGGAGCGGTATCTGCTTTGCAAACGGCTTACCAGTTGGTGAGCCCTGTGATCCCCAAGAGTACCATCGCACAGATCGTTCGTGATACCGTGATCCTGGAATTCTCTCCCACCCTTGTCTGTATCGTACTGGCCGGTGTGGTGGGCAGTAAGATCGCCAGTGAGCTCGGCAATATGCGCGTGAGTGAACAGATAGATGCCCTGGAGATCATGGGCATCAACACCAAGGCCTACCTGGTAATGCCCAAGATACTGGCCGCCCTGATCATGATCCCCCTGCTGGTGGTGATCTCCATGGCCCTCGGTATCTATGGCGGCCGCCTGGCCGGTGTGCTCAGCGGTATCTTGTCGCCCGCACAGTATGATAAAGGCCTGCTCGGCAACTATCAACCTTACAACGTATTCTTTGCACTGATCAAGGCCTATACTTTCGCGTTCATCATTTCCAGCATCCCTGCCTACTATGGCTACTACGTGGAAGGTGGTGCGCTGGAGATCGGTCGAAGCAGTACCAAGTCTGTGGTAGTGAGCTGTGTGTCCATCCTATTTGCTGACTATGTACTGGCTGCCCTGCTGTTACAATAAATAACCCTGGCATGATTGAGGTAAAAAATCTAAAGAAAGGATTCGGAGATAAAACGGTCATCAATGATGTGAGCGTGGTGATGCAGGCTGGCAAATGCAACCTGATCATCGGGGCCAGCGGCAGCGGTAAGACCGTTTTCATGAAATGCCTGGTAGGCCTCTTTACCCCTGATAGTGGCGAGATCCTGTACGACGGGCAAGACTTCACGGATATGAACGATGAGTCCCGCAAGGAGATCCGCAAACAGATCGGTATGCTCTTCCAGGGATCGGCGCTGTTCGATAGCCAGACCGTTGAGCAAAATATTATGTTCCCCCTCAATATGTTCACCAACGACAGCTACCAACAGAAACTGGCAAGGGTGAACGAAGTACTGGAAAGGGTGAACCTGAAGGATGTCAACAAGAAATTCCCCGCCGAACTTTCCGGCGGGATGAAAAAAAGGGTGGGTATCGCAAGAGCGATCGTACTCAATCCCAAATACCTGTTCTGCGATGAGCCCAACTCCGGCCTCGATCCGCAGACCTCCCTCGTGATAGATAAGCTCATTGCAGAGATCACCAGGGAGTACAATATCACCACCATCGTCAATACCCACGATATGAACTCCGTGATGGAGATCGGGGATCATATCATCTACATGCACAAGGGCGTGAAGGAATGGGAAGGAAGTAACAAAGAGATCATATTCAGCAAGAACGAGCTGCTGAATGAGTTCATTTTCGCTTCCGAGTTCCTGAAAGACGCCAAGGACATGCGGATGCTGGAACAGACCGGCAAGATCGACAATAACCGGAATATGGATGAGCTGATCAAATAACCGGTTGATCCCTTTCCATCTTGCCCCATTTCCCTTACTTTTGCCCAACTTTTAAATACCCGCTATGAGCATTTTAGTGAATAAACAATCCAAAATACTGGTGCAGGGCTTTACCGGTACGGAAGGCACTTTCCACGCTGTGCAGATGATCGAATACGGAACCAATGTTGTGGGCGGCGTTACCCCCAATAAAGGCGGTACTACTCACCTGGACAGGCCTGTGTTCAACACCGTAGCTGATGCCGTTAAAGAAACAGGCGCCAATGTTTCTATCATTTTCGTTCCGCCTGCATTTGCAGCAGATGCTATCATGGAAGCCGCTGAGGCCGGTATCGGTCTGGTGATCTGTATCACTGAAGGTATCCCCGTTCAGGACATGGTGAAAGCCAAACATTACCTGCAGGGAACCAAAACACGCCTGATCGGGCCCAACTGCCCCGGCGTTATCACAGCGGGCGAGTGCAAAGTAGGTATCATGCCCGGCTTTGTGTTCAAACAAGGTAAGATCGGTATCGTTTCCAAATCCGGTACCCTCACATATGAAGCTGCTGACCAGGTTGCCAAGGCCGGCCTCGGCGTATCCACTGCCGTAGGTATCGGTGGAGACCCCATCATCGGCACCACAACCCGTGAAGCGCTGGAACTGTTCATGAACGATGCTGAAACAGAAGCGATCGTTATGATCGGTGAGATCGGTGGT
>JAGIAP010000270.1 GCA_017744805.1 Chitinophagaceae bacterium
AAATAATCTAACCTGGGCATACTCACAATTGTTGTTGATTTAAATAATGCCGGTGGGTGCCGGCCTGTGTTTCTTTATGCGTTGCTCACATGCAGTCCGCATTCTTTTTTACCCGCGTCTTCCCACCACCATCTGCCGGCGCGAAAATCTTCGCCGGGGCGGATCGCTCTTGTACAGGGTGCACAACCGATGCTCACAAAGCCTTTGTCGTGCAGCACATTGTAGGGTACGTTGTTCTCATCTATATATTTCCGAACCTCTTCCGTTGTCCAGTTGAGGATAGGATTGTACTTCACTATATTATTTCCTGCATCCCATTCCACTAACTGATGACCGGTGCGCTCGGGTGAATGTTCCGCACGAAGGCCGGTGATCCAGATGGCATGCCCTTGCAATGCGCGTCTCAGCGGCTCCACCTTGCGGATATAGCAACACTGTTTCCTGTTTTCCACTGATTCATAAAATGCATTCGGCCCTTTGCCGGTTACAAATCCTTCGAGGCTTCTGTAATCAGGATAGTATGCCTTGATCTGTGTCTGGTAGCGCGCATTGGTGCTTACCCAGGTGGAATAGGTTTCGGGAAAAAGCCTTCCCGTATCCAGCGTGAACAAGTCCACCGGTAACTGGTTGTGCAGGATCTCATGCGCTATCACCTGGTCTTCCACACTAAAGCTGGTAGAGAAAGTGACCTGCCCTGGAAAGCGCTGCAGCAGCAACTTCATGAAATCCAATATATTTAATCTACCTGAGTAGTAGACTAATTCCTGAAGATAATCTGGTATTGTTATGTTCATATTTGCATCGAGTTCTGGTGAAACCAATTAGGGGAAAAAACTACAGAGGGGAGCGTGCAGCATTAACAGTTGCAACAGGCGTTACAACAACAACAGCTATTACGATATATTGTATAAGGTGAGAATAGCATAAGATATACTGCTTGTGAAACAAAGATAACGGGAATGAGTCAACCGGAAAAAATTATTTCTACTATTTTAGTGGACTATTGATTTTTCGTTCACGATTACTATGTTTTGCGGAAAATCCGCATATGTATCCTGCTGGTTATTTGGCTCCCAAACTGGAACGATCGTTCGTTTTTGAGGCTTATTCATACAGGTTCTGTTAAAGCTTTCAAGGGAAAATGTTTATCTTAACGCCTGTTAGTTTACCAATATCCCTAAATATTTATTCATGAAGCAATTCTCCTCTTTACTGACTGCTTTTCTGTTTGTTCAGTTACTTGCCTTTTCTCAGGAAAAGAAAGGAGAGCTACGCTTTCGCAATGCATCGATAACTGAAAAACAGAATATCCAGGCAAAAGAGATCAGCCCTGATCTCAGACAGCGCATGCAGTACAGGAGCAGCAATTATGTATTACTCCGGTTCAGCCGCCTGCCGGCAGTACAACAGAAATTGGAGCTGCAGAGAAAGGGGATCAAACTCTTCGATTATATCCCGGGCAATGCCTTCTTTGCGGAGCTTCCTGCTACAATGGCCCTCTCCGAACTTGAAAAGTTTTCCGTCAACGGGGTTTTCTTTCCGGATGCATCGGTGAAAATTTCATCAGGCCTTCAAACCAACAGGCTGGGAGGGGATGAAGCGGTGGCGGTTCATTTTGCTGGAGACCTCAACAGGGAAGAGGTCATGAAACTGTTATTGGAAGCGGGCGCAAGACCGCGCGACTATACCATTCAACCCACCAATACCATTTTTGTACAGGCCGATACTGCTGCCATTCATAAGATTGCCCAACTTCCGTTCGTTACTTACGTTTATGCACAATCGTTGAAAGATATTCCACTCAATTATCTCAGCAGGGGCGCTGCCAATATCAGCTCGCTGGCGGATCCTTCGGGCAGGAATTTGCAGGGAAGGGATATAACCCTGGGCATCGGCGACGAAGGGGACCCTACGCATCTGGACAATACCGGCAGGGTGATCAATCTCAATTCTGCGCCGGCTGCCGCCCACGGAGTGCATACTACCGGCACGATGGCAGGAGCCGGGCTCCTCAATCCCAAATACAAGGGAATGGCCCCACAGGCCACGATCGTAGCACAATACTTCAGCGCTATCCTGGTGAATACTCCTGAATATATCAGCAAGTACGGGATGGTGCTTACCAATAACTCCTATCATTCCAGTACGCCGGGTTGTGCCGGTACAGGGGAGTACGATGCGCTTTCCAATTTTGTGGATGTACAATTGAACGATTATCCGTCCCTGCTCCATGTATTTGCTGCGGGAAATGATGGCAGCCTTACCTGCTCTCCTTATCCTGCTTCTTACGGTACAGTGAGATCAGGATTTCAAAGTAGTAAGAATGCATTGGTGGTTGGCCAGTTCAATAGTAGTACCGATCTGCTCGGAACGCCTTCCAGCCGCGGCCCTGTGAAGGATGGGAGGATCAAACCTGAGATCGTTGCCAGCGGCACGAATGTAATGTCCACTTCCGTGAATAACACCTACGGTATGATCACGGGAACCAGTATGGCATCGCCCGTTGTTACCGGCTCAGTAGCGCTCCTGTATGAACGCTATCGCCAGCTCCATGGAACCAATCCTTCCGGCGCCCTCATCAAGGCCCTGGCCTGCAATGGTGCAGATGATATGGGTACTCCGGGCCCTGATTATTTCTGGGGCTTTGGAAAACTCAATGCAAGAGCTTCCGTAGAGATGCTGGAACAGAATAATTATTTCACCGGATCCATCAGCCATGGCGGCAGCGCTTCCCATACTATATTGAATGTTCCGGCAGGAGCCGCAACATTGAAAGTGATGCTGTACTGGCTGGATGTCGCAGCAGCTCCCGGCGTCTCAGTGGCTCTCGTGAATGACCTGGACCTTACGGTAACAGGAACGGATGCGGTTCTCCATCGTCCCCTCATCCTCAATCCTGACCCTGCGCATGTGAGCGATGCCGCAACGGAAGGCGCAGACCATCTCAACAATATCGAGCAGGTAGTGATACAGTCCCCACCTGCCGGCAATATTACCATCTCTGTCAACGGCACCAATATCCCGTTCGGGCCTCAGCAGTATGTGGTGGTGTACCAGGTGCTGCAACCCACCATCCATGTGGACTACCCCGCTGGTGGCGAAACGATGGTACCAGGCGAAGGGGAACTGATCCGCTGGACAGCCAATGATAACAGCACCAATACCTTCACGATAGAGTATTCTCCTGATAACGGCAGCAGTTGGTCCCTCATCGATAACAATGTGCCGGCCAATACCAGGTTGTACAACTGGACGGCCCCAGCTGTTTCTGCCCGTCAGGCATTGATTCGCATTACCAGGAATAGTAGTGCTGTATCGGCTTCGAGTGAGCGCTCCTTCACTGTGCTTGGCCAACCCACTGTTACGCTCACCAATCCCTGCCCTTTCTATGTGCAGGTGAACTGGACCCCGGTGGTGGATGCAGACAGTTATGAGATACTTCGATTGATAGGCAGCTCCATGCAGGTAGTGGGATCAACTAACGCCAATACCTACCTACTGGAAGGCATTGCCAAAGATAGCCTGGCCTGGATAGCCGTTCGCCCCAAAATAAATGGAATTGCGGGCAGGCCTTCTATTGCTGCCAGTATTATACCCAATGGAGGGAGCTGCGGAGCTGCTTTTGATAATGATCTTACTTTGGAAGCCATCAGCCCTCCTGTAAGTGGCAGACAATTTACGATCAATCAAATGGGAACACATCCTGTCCGGATACAGGTCAGGAACAGAGGCACAGTGATAGTTCCCAATACCAGTTACAAGATGTATTACCAGATCAATGGCGGACCTGTGAGCTCTGCCAATGGGGCCACCAATGTAAATGCCAATTCATTTATTTATTATAGTTTTCCACCTGTCAATTTCAGTACCGCAGGTAAATATCGCATCAAGGCCTGGGTAGAATCTGCCGCTGATATTTATAAGAAGAATGATACTTTTGAAGTACTTATCAAGAACCTTGAGAACCCACCTGTAGTGTTGAGCCCTTCGTTCACTGAAGGATTCGAGGGAGCCACTATCGGTAGCTATACCTCCAAAACATTTGGCCTGGAAGGGCTTCCCCGCGCAGACTTTGCCTCTACCCTTACCAATGGACGAGCCCGGGTAGAATCCAACGGATATCAATATTCCGGAAGCAAAGCACTGGTACTCGATCAGTCGAGATACAGGGGAACTTACAATACAGACAGCGTAACACTTACCTTCAATTTATCCGGGTATACTTCAACAGACCAGATCTGGCTCGACTTCTTCTATAAGAATCTTGGTATTGATTTCATTCAACCCAATAATCGGGTATGGATACGCGGTAATGAAGGTGCTGCCTGGATCCCTGTTTTCACTCTTCCGTTAAAGGTAGATGAGATCGGGGTTTACAAAGCCGCTAAAAGCGTCAATATTACTGAAGCACTCACTACTGCCATTCCTGCCCAAACATTCAGCAGCACTTTCCAAATAAGGCTGGGTGAACAGGGGCTTGCCCCATCGAATAATCCCGAACCAGAAGGGAACCTGGATGATGGTATCAGTTACGACGATATCAAACTCACCCGTACTTCCAGCGATGTGGGTGTACGCGCAGTGATCAATCCTCCCGTCCCTACCATCTGTGAGCTTACCAATTCTGAGCTCATTAAAGTTGAAGTGAAGAACTACAGCAGTTCCCCGGTTACCAATATGGAAGTGGCCTATGAGCTGAATGGTACTGTGGTAAAAGAATTCATTGACCTCAATGCCGGTGAATTGAAACAACATCAGTTCGCAGTTCCGGTCGACTTATCGGCATATCAGTCGTACCAAATCCGGGCATGGGTACATCTCGCAGGAGATGACTATGTCAATAACGACACCCTGTCCATGTTCAGCTTCACCACCGCACCGGCAGTCAACAGCTTCCCCTATCTGCAGCAATTTGAGACCAATAACGGCAATTGGTATCCCGGCGGTATCAATAGCAGTTGGCAATGGGGACATCCCGAGAAGGCCATTATCAACAAAGCAGCCAATGGCAATAAAGGTTGGTTCACCGGGCTCAATACGAACTATAATAACCAGGAGTTCTCTTATCTTTATTCGCCCTGCTTCAACCTGAATGGCATGAGCCAGCCAGTGCTCTCTTTCAGCCATATCTACCTGATGGAAGATGGTTGCGATTGCGATAACCACTGGATGGAATACAGCACCGATGATGTAACCTGGATCAGGCTTGGCGCCTTCAATAGCGGCACCAACTGGTACAACCATTTCGGTACTCAAACCTGGTATTTCCGAGATCCTGTCTGGCGTGTATCCAGCACCAATCTTCCGATGACCGGCGGCCGTGTTCGCCTCCGTTTCGTAGCCAAAAGTGATGGCGGCGTTACCAACGAAGGTGTCGGCATCGACGATATCCGTATTTTCGACAAAGCCCCCGTTTACACCGGCGCCGATATCCCGGCAGGTATAACACAAACGGTCAGTGGAAATACCTGGACCAATTTCTCAGTGGGTAATAACATGATTGTAGCCATCAATCCTCAGGGACAGAACCTGGGCAGCACTACCGTAAAAGTTTTCAGGAATCCGGGTACTGTCCGCAATAACAGCCAGCAATATTACCTGGACCGAAACATTGTGATCACTCCTGCCACCCCACCATCATCCAATGTGCTGGTAAGATTCTATTTTACTGAAGCAGAGGCGCAATTATTACTCAATGCTTCCGACTGCGCTAGCTGCACCAAACCCTCTGATATTTACCAGGCGGGCATCACGCAATACAGCGGCAATGCCTCCGAAGAAAATGGCACACTGGCCGATAATGCCACCGGCATCTATCAATTCATCGATCCCTCATTGGTATCTGTGATCCCTAACGACAATGGCTATTACGCAGAATATGCCGTCAGTCATTTCTCTGAATTCTGGATCAATGGCGGAGGCCCCTCACAAAATGCTCCCCTGCCCGTAACACTCAGCAACTTCACGGCAACGCGCCGCAACAATACAGGGTTACTGCAATGGCAGACTTCCCAGGAATTGAACAGCAAACAATTCACTATCGAAAAAAGTACCGATGGCGTGTTGTTCATCCTCATCGGAACGGTACCGGCGGCAGGCAATAGCTCCAGCCCGCTGAACTATCAATTCATCGATCCGGTGCTCGCCAACGGGCTCAACCATTATCGATTACTCATTACCGATATGGATGGCCATACTGACAGGTCCATGATCCGCACCATCCAGTCAAGCGATGCCAGCCTGACTATCCAGGTATTCCCGAATCCTGTAGTGAACAATATCCTTTACATCCGGAGCACGGAAGATATCCGCAGGATAGAACTGACCGATATTTCAGGAAGGGTACTGCTACAACAAAGCACCAGCGGCACACAGCACCGTCTGAACCTGCAACAGTTTGCCAAAGGCACGTATTTGCTCAGCTTGTATACTGCAGGTAGTAAAAAAACACAACGGATAGTGGTAGGTGAATAATCACTAATTTAGTGGCTCAATTTCAACTATGCATCCAAGTGAAACCAGTCTGAGAACGGTGAGGGTGACGCGTTACGTTACTCCCCTGCGCGAAGGAGGATCATTGCCGGCCATCGCCGAAGCAGATGATGGCTTTTTGTATGTGCTCAAATTCCGTGGCGCCGGTCAGGGAGTGAAGGCGCTGGTGGCCGAGCTCATCGGAGGCGAGATCGCCAAAACACTCGGACTGAAGATTCCAGAATTGGTTTTTGCCAACCTGGATAGCGCATTCGGAAGAACAGAGCCCGACGAGGAGATCCAGGACCTGCTGAAAGCCAGCGTAGGCCTCAATCTTGGACTGCATTACCTGCAAAGCGCCATCACTTTCGATCCTGTGGTCAACTTCGTTGACCCGATGCTGGCATCAAAGATCGTGTGGATGGATTGCCTGCTCACCAATGTAGATAGAACAGCCCGTAATGCCAATATGCTGATCTGGAACAAGGAGCTCTGGTTGATCGACCATGGTGCTTCCCTCTATTTTCATCATTCATGGCAACAGTGGGAAGAACAGGCTAAGAAGCCATTCCCGATGGTGAAGGACCATGTACTGCTGCCTTTCGCCTCCGAAATCGATAAAGCGGATAAGGAACTTCGTCCCCTGCTGTCCCCTGAAAAGATCAGGAGCATTGTTGACCTGCTCCCTGAAGACTGGCTCGCCACCTGGTCTACAGGCGATGTACCTGCAAACATCAGGGATGTGTACTACAATTTTTTGACTACCCGTTTGGCCTCATCTGAAATATTTGTAAAAGAAGCGCAGCATGCAAGAAGCATACTTATATGAGTACGCCGTACTCCGGATCGTTCCCCGGGTAGAGCGGGAAGAGTTCCTGAATACAGGCGTGATCTTGTATTGTAAGGACCTGCGCTTTCTGCAGACCATCATCACCATCGATACCAATCGAATCCTGGCCCTTTGCCCCCAGCTCGATATCCCTGAAGTGGAAGCCCACCTGAAGGCTTTTGAACAGATCTGTACCGGCAATCCCAAGGCAGGGCCTATCGCCAGGCTCGATTTGCCCAGCCGTTTCCGCTGGCTCACCGCTACCCGAAGCACTGTAATTCAATCATCCAAAGTACATCCCGGCCTTTGTAAAGACCCCCTCACCACCCTCCAACAACTTCATGCGCAGCTAGTGCTTTGAGCCCATTGACATTGTTGTATCTGCTTTGTAACTTTATAGAGCACCGTTTACATACCAGGCAATCCCGATTCTCTCATCAACCTAAACCAGCTTGCGATGAAAAAGATTTGCCTTCTACTGCTTGTTCTGGCAGCCGCTTCACCATTGGCCGCACAGACAACTTCCGTCAACAGCGAGATCCTTCCGGCTACACAAACCAACTGGTTGACGGATAGCCTCAAACAGCTCTTCCGGCTCAGTTATCCGGTCAACTATGTGTACCATTACGCCGACAAGTCCGGTACATTCTTCTGTATATTCACAGAAAGCCGCGACTCCATTATTGCCTCCAAAGACACTTTCCATTTCAGGATCAGGGCCGTCAATATCAAACAGGACGCCAATGGCCAGTACAGTAAAGTATGGGATATGAACGATTATGTGCTGCAAAAAGATCAGCATGAATCGGATATCGGTTTCTGGGATCAGTATATCTCTTTCGAAGACCTGGACAAAGATGGGCTTGCAGATCCTCTCATCGTGT
>JAGIAP010000271.1 GCA_017744805.1 Chitinophagaceae bacterium
GGCAGATGCTCTGAACCAGCTGAGCTAAACTCCCTTTGTTGTGATCGGGACGCGAAAATAATGAAAGAGGCCGGATATTTGCAAAACATCCGGCCATTTTTTTTCAAAAATCTGATCCTTATTTTTAGTTGTTGTACTGAAAGAAAAAACAAAACTTCATCAAACCTACTTCCAGTCTATATTTCAGCGGAGCAGTCCAACACATGAAATCGAAAAAAAATCAATCCTAATTCTTCTTGCCGATCCTGTACAGCTTCCCTCCATCGGTTACAGCATACAATGCACCATCGGAACCGTTGGTGATATCCCTGAACCTTTCATTCTCTCCGGCCAGCAATCTTTCTTCACCCGTCACTTTGTTGTTGACGATCACAAGGCGTGCTATATGTGTGGAGCTAAGCCCGCCAATAAAAAGATTGTTCTTCCATTCAGGCATACTATCGCCGGAATAAAAGACCATCCCACTTGGGGACAACACAGGATCCCAATAATATACAGGTTGTTCCATCCCTTCTTTTTGCTGGATGCCATCGCCTATTTTGGGGCCCGCATATTCGATACCGTAAGTAATGGTAGGCCATCCGTAATTCTTTCCGGGTTCGATCCTGTTGATCTCATCTCCTCCCCTTGGACCGAACTCTCCTTCCCAGAGATCGCCGGTAACCGGATGCCAGGCGAGGCCCTGCACATTGCGGTGACCGTAGGACCAGATCTCGGGTCTTGCATTCTTATCTTTCGCAAAGGGATTGCCGGGAGCCGGCTTACCGTCCGTGGTTATACGAAGTACCTTACCCAGTGCAGCTTGCAGGCTTTGCGCCAATGGTCGGGTCTCGATATCGGAGCGCTCGCCGGTACTCACCATCAGGTAACCGTTCTTGTCGAAAAGTATCCGGCCACCATAATGGAGCGTGCTGTTATGAGCAGGAGTAGCGCGGTAGATCACCGTGGCGTTTTGAAGCGACTTCTCGTCATCGGCCAGTTTTCCCTTAGCCACGGCCGTGAGATTGCCATCGGGATTCTTTTCAGAAAACACCCAGTATACCATCCGGTTCTTGCTGAAACCAGGATCCAGGGTCAGGCCCAGTAAGCCCCCCTGCCCGCCGGAATTCACTTCCGGAGCGCCTTTGATCTTCTCACTCAGTTTGCCCTCTTTGGTTACGATACGCATGGTACCACCCTTTTCTGTGATCAGGAAGCGACCATCAGGCATCTCCACGATCCCCCAGGGATTCGACAGCCCGGTAGTAAGCACCTTGCCTTCCCAGGCAGCTTTGGTGGTTACACCTGCGATCCGCGTTTGACCGGGGAATGCAGGCTTGTAATCTGTATTGGCCTTACCCGTTTCAACCGGCTTTCCGGTTGTGTCTGCGCCTGTAGCGACATTATTGGATGAGTCTGCATGGCCATTACCGGCAGCTTTGGAGTCGCCGTTATTACAAGCCACGGCCATCAGACCGATCCCGCAAATAAATGGAAGGATATTCTTATGCATGGTCAATTGGTTTAGTCCTTGAACAGTTCCCTAAGTTACTGTTTTACGGAGTATTTCCTACACCAACATAAATCCCATGCCAGGAGGGTGTCGATTATTCGACGGATACCCACAATTTTCAGATGGAGAACCAGAGGGCCGGCAGCATCAGGCAGGCTGAAGTTCCGCTTCTTTGCCAACAACGGGTTTCGGCTTTGCCGCCGTTTTCTTTTTCTTCTTTCCCCACCAGATATAGAATCCGGTTACAGGCAATGAAGCGGCTATCAGGGAAACAAAGAACATGACGATCCGGCCAGGCAACCCGGCAATAGCGCCTACATGGATATCATAGTTCATCCGGATGGCCTTCTCCCCTGCATTGGCATCGGCATATTTGCCGAGGAATTTCACGGGGATCTCTTCAGCGCTGTATTGATTGAAATAAAGATTGTCGCTTTGGTAAAAAGTGGTTTTGTCGGGATAAGCACGTACAAGCACAGCCGCAGAATCATTTTGAGGGATATTCACCTGGAAGCCTTTGGCATCGGGATAGGCGCTCGTCATTTTTCCAAAAATCCTGTCGATGGGCAATATGCTGCTATCCGTTACCGGTAGCTTTTTGGATTTGGGCGCTGTTGCCACTGGTTTGCTTTCACCGCCGGTGAGGGCCCAATAAGTAGCCTTGCTGGCCCATTCATAACTCCAGTACAATCCGGTGAGAATGGTAAAGATGAGGATCCAACTGGCATAGAAGCCGAATACATTATGCAGATCGTAGTTGAGGCGTTTGGGAGATGCGCCCCATTTCACTTTGAAACTCGATTTCTTTCTTGCTTTGCTGGAGGGCCACCAAAGCACGATGCCACTGATCACCATCACTAGAAAGATCAAGGTACTGGCCCCTGTAATGGCCTTACCGATGGGTTGAGGCAACCAGAGATACATATGCCCATTGAGCACCCAACGGAAGAACTCGGAATTCATATTGCGTGTTCGCAATACCTCCCCGGTATATGGATCCAGGAAAACAGCATAGGAAAATGGTTTGGGCTTTTTGCCTGAGAACTGCACCACTACAGCAGTTTCGGGCCCTTTGATCAGGATGCGCGTAGGCTTCTTGCCTGGCAATTGTTTTTCTGCAATTCGCTTGAATTCAGATAAGGGAAGAAATGGTTTTTCCTGTGCTTCTACCTTCAGGTAAGATTGCGTCAACCTCGAAAGCTCAGGCTGAAAGCAATAGATAGCGCCTGTAAGGCCCATTATCAAAACAACCAGCCCGGTTGCCAAACCGAGCCAGAGATGAATTTGATGAAAGATCTTTTTCAAGGTCATATTAGAATTTTAAACCAAGGCTCAGCACAAAGTTGAATGGCTCCTGTGCAGTACCGTTAGAGTTCCAGTATTTTTCGTTCAGCAAGTTATTGCCCTTTATTGAAATACGATACGCCGGTTGATCGTAGAACAATGTGGCGCCCACCAACGTATATGAAGGCAATACGACCTGGTTGCCGGATTCAAACCAGCTATCGCCCACATAATAACCACCAGCTCCCACTCCAAATCCTTTCCAGGATCCTTGGAGCAAAGTATAATTGACCCAGAAATTGGCTGTATGGTTAGGGGATGCGGTCACCTGCTTTCCTTGTAATGCCGGGCTTGCTTTCGTGTATTTGTTCTCGTTAAATGCATAACCGGCAATGATGTTCAACCCAGCTTTTGGATTGGCGATCATTTCCACTTCCACTCCCTTGCTATGCTGCGTACCATCCTGGATGGTGAATATCTTTCCATCGATCGTTTCATTACGGGTAGAGTTGGTAACGGCGATATCGTACACACTCACGGAGCCGATCAGCTTATTGCGGAAGATCTCCATTTTCACTCCCGCTTCCAACTGGTTACCATATTGAGGCTTCAGCGCCAGTATAGTTCCGTCAGGTTGATTGGCAGGCGCCAGGTTCAGGAAGCCATTCATATAGTTGGCAAATACAGACACCTGGTCTTTCAGCACCTGGTATACCAGGCCGAATTTGGGGCTCCAGGATGTTTGATTGTAGCCACCTGTATATTTCCCGGTGGCCGGTGTATAAGTCCCATCGGTAGTGAACCGATCCATACGAAGGCTCATCATCGCCATCAGCTCAGGCGTGATATTGAACAGATCGGACAGGTAGAGACTGTAGGTATTCGATTTTGTACTGCTGGAAGCAAATCCGCGCTGCTGCGACAAATTATCGATCTTGTCTGCACTATAGTTAGGGATGCTCTGCCTGAGGTTGATGGTATCAACGGGAATGGTCACCCGATAAAGATCATTGTAATTGTAGTTGTAATCCAATCCGATCACCACCCGATTACGGAATTTACCGATGGTGAAATCACCTATAAAGTTCTGCTGTGCCTGGATATTCCCGAAGGTTTCAGGGGTTTGATTCCTGGTTGAGCGGGCAACGGTGGAATCCGTCAGCAGTGTTAGGGTGGTCCAGAGGAAATCTTTGTAAAACCCTTCTGAGTACAGGTAATTGGTTTGGGATTTCCATTTGTCGGAGATCTTGTACTCGATCTGTGCCTGTACGTTATTGATGCCGTTATGGATATCCAGGCTATTATTGATCAGCGATTGTTTATAACCGATAGGCAGGTCCTTCAGGCTGCGGGCTGTGATCTTTGAAAGATTCCCGAACGCCAATGAAGTGGTTGTGTAATTGCCACGGGTGAGCTCGGCTTCCAGGTTGATAGTGAGCCGGTCGTTCACATTGTATTTAAAACTGGGAGCAACTGTGAAATTCTTTGCAAAGCCCTGATCCTGGAAGGATCCTTTTGTCTGCCATGCCCCCACGAAGCGGAAGAAAGCATCTTCTTTTCCTTTGATGGTAAGCGGGGTGTTCACATCGGCCGACAGGAAATTGAAACCGTTATTGCCACCCACATAACGGACTTCGCCGCCAAAGTTCTCATATGGTTTCTTGGTAACATAGTTGTAAGTGCCTCCGAAAGTGATGCCCCGGCCACCGCCAAACACGGTGCCCACAGGCCCTTTGATGAATTCGATCCTATCGAGGATCGCCACGTTCATGGGAGCGATGGCGCTGGTGGCCAGTCCATTCCTGGTGCCTTGTGTATTCTGAAACCCGCGCATGGTCAAGCCCTGCGAGCCGCCAGCCGCGAAATTTGGAACTGCTCC
Source organism: Chitinophagaceae bacterium (assembly GCA_017744805.1). Taxonomy (GTDB): domain Bacteria; phylum Bacteroidota; class Bacteroidia; order Chitinophagales; family Chitinophagaceae; genus Pseudobacter. Next base: position 4,656 of record JAGIAP010000271.1, read on the forward strand.
CGGAATATTGCGGAAGATATCTGTACGCTCGGTGGCCACCTGTTCTGTGATCAGGCTTTGCGCCACCACATTGTATACCTGCGGATTTTCCAGGTTTCGCAAAGGCATACGGGCCACGGTCTCCGTTCTTTTGGTAGCATACCGGTTCTTTGCATGCACCACTATCACCTCCTGCAGTTGCAAACTCGATTGCGAAAGTTGAAGATTCACTGCAGTGATATGATCCTTTTCAATGATCACTTCCTTTACCAATGGATCATAGCCTACAAGTGTGACCTCTAGCTGGTAAGTACCGGGCTTCACTTTGTAAATGACGAAACTGCCATCATCTTCCGTCATCACAGTACGATGCGTTCCTTTGAGAGAAACGGAAACGAAGGAAGCAGGTTTATCATCACTGGTGATCACCTGGCCCTTGATGGTGCCCAATCCGGGATCATTACTGAATGAATTGGCAAAGCCAGTCAGCGGGAGTATGAATAAGCACCAAATAGCCAAAAGTCTCATAAGGGGTCAGAAATTTCGGCAAATTTCCCCCTCGCGCGCAGGAAGCCAATACCAAAGAAGGAAAAAACGTTTACGCGAACCGGAAAAACGCTGGAGATCAGGGGTTATGAGCTTAGAGGCCATCGCTCGCCTCTGAGCAAGTGAGCTAATATGAAGTTCGCCTCTGGCAAACCGACCGGGTGCAACACCTGATTGGTTCGCCAAAGGCGAGGGAATAGTAGTCACTCGCGGGGGCGCGAGCGACGGGCACACTATGTTGATGTTAGAACAGCTCGGGCTGCTCGTTATCTTCTTTCTTTTCCTTCATCACCCACTCGAACTCAGTGCTCTTACTGAAGTCGGCGAGTTTATTACCAACAGCTTTCCATCCCATCACTTCCACAAAATCATAGATCTTGATCTTGCTGGTGCGCACCTGTGTGCCGCGCCCCTGCTTGATCAGCACGATGGGCTCAGGATGGGTGGTCACCGTTTCCAGGTAATTACCCTCTCCTTCTTTGATCATCGTGAATTTATTGTGCAAGGTGGTAGTCTCGATACGGAAACGCTTCACATTGAATTGTTGTTTATCGTTATCGAGATAAATGGCCGTGATGGTCTTTTCCGGGTTGAACTTCTCGATCCGGATCACATTCTCAGGATCGAAACGCTGCGTGAGCTCCTGGTCCGTGATCATGTAGGTGCCATCATGGTAGAATACCAGCAGCCTGTCTTCCGTTTGGAAACTACCCAGGTACTCTCCTTTCTCTTCGGTATTGAGCCTGCCGAACTGGTCATCGAACCAAAGCTTCTTACCACCGAGGGTGCTCTTGCCCGCTTCCTTGAACTTCACGTTCTTGATCGGATATTTGGTCACCTGGTTGCCCATAGAGCTACGGCCCTTGATCTCGAGCTCTTCGAAGTAGAAATCGAATTCCTTGATACGTGCGCTGGCGTTGGGGCTCAGGATCACTTTCAACACTTCCGCTTCCCCGTTGGGGTTTGCCGTGAAGTAATGGACCTTGCTCTTCTCTGCTCCCTTGGTGAGATCGTATTCCTTATCGCGGGTGATGCCGGTTACATTGAATCGCTTCGCGAAACTGATGCCGCTCTTACCATCAACATAGATCATATTGTAGGTAGTGCGCTCATCGTTCTTCTGGAAGATGGCGATATGGATGATATCCTTACCGATGAAGGTCTTGTCCTGCACCTTCACGATCTTCATCTTACCAGCCCTGGTGAATACGATCACATCGTCCAGGTCTGAACAATCGGCCACAAATTCATCCTTCTTCAAACTGGTGCCTACAAAGCCATCTGCGCGATTCACATAGAGTTTGGCATTGGCGATGGCCACTGCTTTTGCCTGGATGGCCTCGAACAGTTTGATCTCCGTTTTGCGCTCTCTCGTTTTACCGTATTTCTCTTTGAGGCGCTCGTAATACGCTACTGCGAAATCAACCAGGTTGTTCAGGTCGTGCTTCACCTGTTTGATCTCTTTTTCGAGGCCCTTGATCTGGTTGATCAGGTCATCGATATCGAGTTTATAGATCCTTCGTACGGGCTTCTCCGTGAGCTTCACCAGGTCTTCCCTTGTGATCTCGCGTTTGAGCTGGGCTTTGAAAGGATTGAATGCCTTATCGATGGCATCCAGCACTTTCTCCCAGGTCTCATGCCTTTTCTCCAGCTCTTTGTATATTTTTTCCTCGAAGAAGATCTTTTCGAGAGAAGTGTAATGCCATTTTTCCTGCAACTCAGCCAGTTTGATCTCCAGTTCACGCTTCAGCAGGTCCTTGGTCTTGTCAACGGACACACGCAGCAGTTCGTGAACGCCGAGGAACACAGGCTTCTGATCCACGATCACACAGGCATTGGGCGAAATGCTCACCTCGCAATCGGTGAATGCGTAAAGGGCATCGATAGTGATATCCGGAGAGATGCCGGGAGCCAGATCAACCTGGATCTCTACTTCTGCCGCCGTATTATCGGTCACTTTCTTGATCTTGATCTTGCCCTGGTCGTTGGCCTTGATGATACTGTCGATCAGTGAAGTGGTGGTAACGCCGTAAGGAACGTTCTTGATCAGCAGTGTTTTTTTATCGAATTCTTCGATATAGGCACGAACACGCACTTTGCCACCACGCTTCCCTTCATTGTAATTGGAAACATCAATCATACCACCGGTGAGGAAATCGGGATAGAGATCGAATTTCTTTCCACGGAGGTATTTGATAGCTGCATCCAGCAATTCGTTGAAGTTATGTGGGAGGATCTTGGTGGCCAGGCCTACCGCGATACCTTCAGCGCCCTGCGCCAATAACAGGGGGAATTTCATGGGGAGGGTCACGGGCTCGTTCTTACGGCCGTCGTAACTGGTTGCCCACTCGGTGGTTTTATTGTTGAAAGCCACGTCCAGCGCAAATTTGCTAAGACGCGCCTCTATGTAACGGGGAGCGGCCGCATCGTCGCCGGTGCGCACATCGCCCCAGTTACCCTGGGTATCTATGAGCAGGTCTTTCTGTCCCATATTCACCAGCGCATCGCCGATACTGGCATCACCATGCGGGTGATACTGCATCGCCTGACCGATGATATTGGCCACTTTATTGAACCTGCCATCATCCATTTCTTTCATGGCATGCAGGATACGGCGTTGAACGGGTTTCAATCCATCTTCCACAGCCGGTACCGCACGCTCCAGGATCACATAGGAAGCATAATCAAGGAACCAGGTCTTATACTGACCAGAAACGCCCGAATTGCTTTCCAAAGCCTGCTCTGATATTTTCGATTTAGCCATAAGATTCTTTCAGCCTGAGGTCTTGTATTGTTTGTATTATTGTTCCTGTTCGGTGGTGGCCTGAACGGCGGACTTGCCTTTCACTTCAAAATCCTTCATACCCTTCAGTTCCCCTTGTACATCATATTCACCGGCAGCAAGGATCTGCTTCAATCTCCAAAGCATATAAGCATCACCGGTAGTCTGCTTGTTCTTGGACAAGAACTGATTGATGATCTTGCTGGCCTTCTGC
>JAGIAP010000272.1:0-272 GCA_017744805.1 Chitinophagaceae bacterium
GTTCCAGTTTATCACGGGTAACAAACATTTTCAGACCATCGAACAGGGTCCACTGGAGGTTCACCGATGCCTGCAGGTTATTGCTGCGGATTCCGGAGGCAGAGGGTTTGGAGCCGTTCTGCAGTTCCTGTTTCTGTGCATTGTTGTTCCATACCTTGCTGGCAGTGGCATTGAGCTTGGGCAGGAATGCCGCATAGGCATAGTCGTTATCGAGGGCATAGGAAGCAGAATCGTTCCTGCTCATTCGTATATCGTAATTGTTCTTGAGCGCC
>JAGIAP010000272.1:282-7760 GCA_017744805.1 Chitinophagaceae bacterium
CCTGCAGGCTCATGATGTCCTGCGCCTGGGTGGCTGTAACTGCAAAAAAAGAAAGTATCAATAGAAGCGATCTCATCATTTTATTCTTTTTTCCCATTATTGATGATGGGTTGCATTTTCCTGTACAGGAGTTTCAGCGGTGGTGCCGTTATGGTTCTCTTCGGCCAGTTCCATGGCGCTTTTCTTTTTGGTGCCTACCATGAAAGTGTACATAGCAGGGATAACAAATAATGTCAAGATCAGCGCAAACATGATCCCACCTACGATCACGATACCGAGCGGAATACGGCTTGTAGCCGCGGCGCCAAGTGATAAAGCAATGGGTAATGCACCAAGCGCCATTGCCAGGTTGGTCATAAGGATCGGCCTCAACCTTGCCTGTGCCGCTTCAGTAACAGCCTGGCGCTTGTTCAATCCTGAAAGCTGCTTTTGATTTGCAAACTCCACAATCAGGATACCATTTTTGGTAACCAAACCTATCAACATGATTATGCCGATCTCCGAGAAGATATTCAGCGTTTGATTGAACAGCCACAAACTGAGTACAGCCCCTGCAATTGCAAGAAGCATGGTGATCAGGATCACGAGCGGATCGATAAAACTCTCAAACTGTGCAGCCAATACGAGGTAGATCAGTACTACTGCCAACAGAAAGGCAAAAAGGATATTACCGGAACTTTCAGCAAAATCCCGTGAAGGGCCAGACAAGGACGTTGCGAAAGTATCATCCAGCAACTTTTTTGCAATTCCTTCCATTACTTTTATGCCATCACCCAATGTCTGTCCTGGCGCCGTTCCTGCGGTAATGGTGGCAGATTTATAACGGTTGAAATGGTATAAAGTGGGAGGCGTGGTCTCTTCACGGATAGTTACGAGATTATCCAGGGAAATGATCTCCCCTCTGTTGTTACGAACATAGATATTTTTCAAATCTGTTGGATCATCGCGGTCATTCCGGGCAACCTGGCCGATCACCTGGTATTGTTTTCCTTCACGATAGAAATAACCAAGCCGCAGGTTACTCAGCGCCAGTTGCAACGTCTGCGACACATCCGCGATACTTACTCCCAACTGACTGGCTTTGATACGATCCACATCGATCTGCAATTCAGGCTTGTTGAATTTCAGATCAGCATCCACATTGGTAAGTACATGGCTTTTCTGAGCTTCTTCAAGAAACTTCGGAAGTACAGCTTTGATCTTTTCGAAATCATTATTCTGTATCACAAACTGCACAGGCTGGCCTGACCGCCGGTTCACGGAGATTGTCTGTTCCTGGATAGTGAAGGCACGGCCTTCCGAGTACTTACCCAGATTACGATTTACCATATTCACGATATCCTCCTGGGACCGGGTGCGATCTTTTGGGTCTACCAAAGTAACCCGCACTGTTCCGGAGTTTACGGCACCTGCGCCACTAAAACCGGGAGCAGTAATGGTGAGCACAATTTTTTTCTCAGGAATGGAATCAACCATCAACTGACCAATACGATCTACATATCGATCCATATAATCGTACGATGTTCCTTCCGGCGCCGTGAGGGAAAGGCGGAACTGGCTTCTGTCTTCCAGAGGTGCTAACTCAGATTGCAATTGACTACCTACACCAAAGATGATCACCAAACAAACCACTATGATCAGGAAGGCAACCCATCTTACCTTCATAAATCCTTTCAGCGAATTATAATAACCACGCTCCATCTTCTCAAACAGCGGTTCGGTTACATTGTAGAACCAACCATGTTTATGTACTTTACGTGTGAGCTTCACATTGAGTACCGGAGTGAGTGTAAGCGATACTACGGCGGAGATCAGCACTGCACCAGCAACCACAATACCGAATTCGCGGAAAAGACTGCCGACAAACCCCTGCATGAAAATTACGGGTAGAAAAACCACCGCCAACGTGATACTGGTAGAAATTACAGCAAAGTATATCTCTTTGGAACCTTCCTTAGCCGCACGGTGTTTATCCATGCCCTGTTCCAGTTTCTTGAAGATATTCTCCGTTACCACGATACCATCATCTACCACCAGCCCCGTTGCCAGTACGATCCCCAGCAATGAAAGCACGTTGATGGTAAATCCGCTGATATACATGATGAAGAAAGCGCCGATCAATGCCACGGGGATATCGATCAACGGGCGGATGGCAATCAACCAGCTCCTGAAGAAGAGATAGATGATCAGCACCACCAGGATGAGGGCAATGATCAGGGTTTCTTCCACTTCGGAAATGGATTGCTTGATGAACCGGGTTTGGTCCATCGCGATGTTCAGGGAGATATCGCCCGGAACTTCTTTCTTCAATTGATCGTAGCGTTTGTAGAACTCGTTGGAGATGGCTACATAATTGGATCCGGGCTGTGGCACCAGCGCCAGGGCGATCATGGGCACACCGGATTCTTTCAGGATCGTTTCCTCGTTCTCCGGGCCCAATACGGCTTCCGCCACATCTTTGAGGCGGATATCGTTCCCGGCTACATTCTTTATGATCACATTATTGAAATCCTCCTCGGAGAAAAGGCGTCCGAAAGTGCGAATACTCAACTCCGTTGCATTACCGGCGATCTTACCGGAAGGCAGTTCCACATTCTCGCGCGCCAGGGCTGTTTGCACATCTGAAGGAGTGAGGCCATAAGCGCTGAGCCTGGCAGGATTGAACCAGATCCTCATCGCCCATCTTTTTTCGCCCCAAACCTGTATGGAGCTTACGCCGGGTATGGTCTGCAATCTTTCCACCAATACGTTATTGGCATATTCAGTTACCTGCAACTGGTTGCGGGTATTGCTTTGCACGGTCATGGAGATGATGGCATCCGAGCTGGCATCCGCCTTGGAAACCACGGGGGGAGCGGGAAGATCATCGGGCAGGGAGCGGGAGGCCTGGCTCACTTTATCACGTACATCATTAGCCGCAGCTTCCAGGTCGATACTGAGATCGAACTCCACATTGATCCGGCTGGTGCCCTGGCTGCTGGTAGAGGTGATATTCTTTACGCCGGCAATACCATTGATAGCTTTTTCGAGCGGTTCGGTGATCTGTGATTCCACGATCTCCGCATTGGCGCCGGGATAGGAGGTCATTACACTCACGTTCGGAGGGTCGATGGCGGGATAATCGCGTATACCCAGGAACGTGAAGCCGATGATACCGAACAGCACGATCATGATGTTCAGTACCGTTGCCAGTACCGGCCTTCGCAAACTCAGTTCAGAGATATTCATTACCGGTAATTATTGAACTTTCGACAATTTGATTTTAGAACCTTCACGGATAGAGAGCAGGGCGGTGGTCACCACTGTGTCTCCTTTCTTCAGCCCCTCTGTGATCTGAACATAGGAGCTGTCGCGGATCCCTGTGCGCACTTCCTGGAAATCCGCCACACCATTCCTGTAGAGGATCACTCTTTTGTTACGCGCCTGCGGGATCACGGCTTGTGTAGGGATGATCAATGCCTGATCGTTCTCACCTAACTGCAGGGCCACTTTGGCGAAGGCGCCGGGCACCAGCAGGGCATGACTGCCATTGATCACTGTTCTTACTTTCAGCGTACGTGTATTGGACTCGATCACTGATTCCGTAGCCAGGATGCTGGCGCCAAAACTTTGATCGGTGCCGGCCACCGTAAATTTCACACTGCGGCCTTTGCGCATTTCATCGCTGTATTTTTCGGGGACGGAAAATTCCATTTTAAGCTGACCTACCTGGCTGATGGTGGAAATCAGGGTAGTAGGCGTGATATAAGCGCCCAAACTGATCTGGCGCAGGCCCATCCGGCCATTGAAAGGAGCGCGGATCTCGGTCTTTGCGATATTGACCTTCACGAGATCGATATCTGCACGGAGATTGCTGGCATCCAGCTCACTCAGATCATATTCCTGCTGGCTCACGCCATTGATCTTGAGCAGGGCCTTGTAACGCTCCGCCGTTTTTTCCGCGATCTGTAATTGTACCTGTAATTTTTTGAGCTGCGCCTGGAGGTCGCCATCGAAGAGCTTCACCAGCAAACTGCCTTTCTGAACAAAACCACCTTCATTGATATTGAGCTGAACCACACGGCCGGAGATCTCTGGCCTGATCTCTGTCTGCTCATACGGAAGGATGGTGCCGGGCACTTCCAGGTTTTCGCTGAGGGAAGTTGTTCTGACAATGAATGCTTCTGCCTGTAACTGACCGCCTCCCTTTGCAGGAGTGGCTGGTTTTTCATCTTTCTTTTCTTCTTTGCAGGCAATGATGGAGCTACTGAGTAGTAATCCTGTTGCTATCCAGCGTAAACCTTTCATTTGTATCTAAGGAATAGTAGTTTAAAAATTACGGGCTGCTAAAATTACTGTTTTACAGATAGCTCCCCGTAAAAAGGTTATGAACGGCAGCAGGATACTCAGTTACGAAACCACTTTTAATAAGTTTTTAATGCGATGTGCCTTGAAACTCAAGTCCTGCCTGTCTTTTGAGACGATCGTAATATGTCCCATCTTGCGGCCGGGCTTGGTTTCTTTTTTGCCATAGATATGCACGAAAACGTTCTCCATTTTCAGTACTTCTTCCAGGCCTTCATAAACGGCGGGACCGCTGAATCCATCAGCCCCCACCAGATTGACGATGCTGGCGGAGAGGATATGGTCCGTATTGCCGAGCGGGTAACCGAGCATCACCCTCCATAACATATCGAATTGGGAGCTGTAATTGGCTTCAATGGTATGATGCCCACTGTTATGTACACGTGGGGCGGTCTCATTCACCAGCACATCACCATTCTTGTCTACAAACAATTCCACGGCAAAGATGCCGGGGCTCTTCAATCCTTTCACCACAGCCAATGCAATGGCTTCGATCTTCCAGAGTGTTTGTTGCGGTAATTCGGCCGGGCTGATCTGGTAATCCAGCAGGTTGAGCTGGGGATCCATCACCATATCCACGGGAGGGTAGATGGCCGTTTCGCCTTTTTCATTGATAGCCACAATCTGTGCGATCTCTTTGTGGATATTTACCATTTTTTCGAGAACACCGGGCGCATCGAAACCTTTGCCGAGGTCGGCAGCAGTTCTGATCACCTGAACACCTTTTCCGTCGTATCCGCCCTGTCCGATCTTGTGAACGGCGGGGAGAAAAGAAACATGTCCATTCAGTTCCGTCAGGTTCTGTGTGATCACAAACTCAGGGCTGGGTATCTGCTGGTCTTTATAATATTGTTTTTGCGTGATCTTGTTTTTGATGGTACGAAGGGCCGAGGGGCGGGGATACACTTTTACGCCTTTTTGTTCGAGTGCATCGAGTGCATCTTCATTCACCGATTCTATTTCAATGGTGATGGCATCCAGGTCTTTTCCGAAATTGAACACATCATCATAATTCCTGATATCACCTTTTGTAAAATGATGACAGAGATGGGCTGCCGGGCATTCAGGGTCATTTTCCATCACATATGTTTCTACCGGATAATTAGCTGCGGCTTGTAACAACATTCTTCCCAACTGGCCACCGCCCAGGATACCTACTTTTAACATCATTGATTGAAGGTTAAGGCGCCAAAGATAATCCTATATATTTGCGGGCAAATAGAAAAATATGAACGGCTCCATAGAATTGACACCCCAGGCACAAACGATCAATGAGGTGATCAGACAGCGTAGAAGTGTATTCACATCCCAGTTCGAGCCGGGCAAGACCATCCCGGATGAGATCATCCTACAGTTACTTGAGAACGCCAACCAGGCGCCCAATCATAAATTGACCGAGCCATGGCGCTTCACCGTATTCAGTGGCAATGGCCTTCAAACCCTGGCAGACCGCCAGGCAGATATCTATAAGAAGTATGCCGGTACCAAATTCAAACAGGGCAAGTACGATTCCCTGCTGATCACTCCCATGCTTTGCAGCCATGTGATCGCCATCGGGATGAAACGCCATGCCGATATCCCCGAAGTTGAAGAGGTGGCGGCAGTGGCCTGTGCCGTACAGAATATCTATCTCACGGCAACAGCCTATGGCATCGGCGGTTACTGGAGCACGGGAGGCATCACTTTCTTCGAGCAGGCCAAAGCCATGTTCAACCTCGGCCCCGACGATAAGCTCCTGGGCTTTTTCTACCTGGGGTATGTACGGGTGCCATCCGCTCCCAGAACACCCAAACCCGTGATGGAAAAGATCACCTGGGTAAAGGAATAGGAAATGGTCGACACATTCTGCCAGTTGGTCGCAACATTCTAAAGGACTGGAAGGATAGTCACTTTACCATGAAAGGGAAGCAGTAATTTTAAGTAACCATATTGTTTTCCTCTCATGTTATCGAATAAGCGGATCAATCTATTACTCCATACCATCTTATGGGTGCCCAGTATTTTGGTGCCCCTGGTGCTGATGCCATTGAAAGATGGGATAAGGCCCGATGCATACTCCCTGGGTAAAGTACCTTTCACCCTGATGCAGATTGGGGTATTCTATATCATGATCTATGTGCTGTATCCAAAGTTCTTCCTGAGAAAAAGGATCAAGACTTATCTGTTGGCTGTCATCGGGCTTTGCGCACTCATCTCTATTTTAAGTGCTTATATACATGTATGGATCGAGGGCCGGTTCGAGTATCCCAGTTTCTGGGCCGGCATTGCCATGAAATTTCTCATATCCATTGCCGTTATGGCAACCGGAACCGCCTTCCTGCTGATCACTTATGTGGTGAAAGAACAGCGGCTTCAATCGGAAAACCTGCGGACAGAACTCGGCTTTCTCCGCTCACAGGTGAGCCCGCATTTCATGTTCAACACCCTCAATAGCCTGGTGGCCCTGGCACGAAAAAAATCAGATAAGCTGGAGCCCGCACTGCTGGAGCTTTCCAACCTGCTGCACTATATGCTCTATGAATCCGATGAAGAGAAGGTGAGCATCAGTAAGGAGATCGATTATATCCAGAGCTATATCGACCTGCAGACGCTCCGGTTCGGGCATCATGTACGGATCAGCTTCGAGGCGGTGAAGCCTCATGAGGATTTCACCATCGAGCCGATGCTCCTGATCCCGTTGATAGAAAATGCATTCAAGCATGGCATCGGCATGATCGAGGACCCGGAGATCATCGTACAATTGAAAGTGCTGGAGGATGAAGTGCTGCTGATGGTGCAGAACAAATTCAACCGTAGCTCCGAAGAAACAAAGGATAAGACCTCCGGTATCGGGCTCACCAATCTTGACCGGCGATTGAAACTCCTGTATCCCAATCGTCATGCATTGCAACTGGCGAACAACGGAACTTTCTACAACGCATCATTAAAAATTCAAATGCATGCTTAGGTGCCTGGCTGTGGATGATGAGATGCTTTCCCTCGATCTGCTGGAAGACAATATCCGGCGGATCCCCTTCCTCCGGCTGGCGGGCCGGTGCTCCAATGCTTTCGAGGCCCTGAGCCTGCTGCAACGGGAGCCCATCGACCTCATCTTCCTAGATATCCAGATGCCCGGCCTTACCGGGGTGCAGTTC
>JAGIAP010000272.1:7770-8134 GCA_017744805.1 Chitinophagaceae bacterium
TCCTGGAAAGCCTGGCATCGCATAAGCCCATGGTCATCTTTGTGACCGCCTACAAGAAATATGCGCTGGACGGCTTCGACCTGGATGTATTGGACTACCTCGTGAAGCCTGTTCCCTTCGAGCGATTCCTGAAAGCTGTGAACAAAGCTGCCGCCTGGCATGCGATGAAATCGGCGGCTCAATCACAGGCAATATCTCCTGCAACAGTATCGCTTATAGAACAACGTAAGCCAATAACCGAGAATGCCGCCGGCACTTCAACAGAAAGTCCACCACAAACCAGCTCAGCCCCTGAGCCTCAACCATCAGCAGATCCCGGCTCAGAGTTTTTTTTCGTGAATGTGGAATACAACCTGGTCCGGAT
>JAGIAP010000273.1 GCA_017744805.1 Chitinophagaceae bacterium
CAACTATCCTGTTCTCTGGACTAGCCGCGTGCTGCCCAATAATAAACTGGGCGAAGTGATGGGTAAAGATGGAACCTCGGTAGTTCCCTTACCATTGAATGATAACGAGCCCAGGTTCTATTTCTGGGACCGCTTCTATCCTTACCTCAATTACCTGGTGGAAGATGCATCGCATATCCGTATGCAGGAAGTGAATATTACGTATAGCCTTCCCCGTTCTATCCTCCAAAAATTATCCGTCAACAGGTTACAGTTCTACCTGCAGGGGAACGACCTGTTCACCATCACTGCCAACCATCTGGGAGAAGATCCCGAATACCCGATGAATGGCATGAAACCACAACCCAAACTCACACTCGGACTGAAACTGGAATTCTAAAACTGACTACCATGAATCGAATAAAATATAAAAGAATAAAGTTCCTGATACTGGCGGCGGCGGTGTTCAATCTGGCATCCTGCACCAAATTCCTTCAGGAGAAACCATCCAAAACATCATCACTGGAAGTGACCAAAGCCGCGCAACTGGATGCACTGCTGAACGCCTACTCCACTTTCTATGCAGAAGGCAACAGAACAGCCATTTACAGTACCGATGATTATGAGCTCTCTACCGCCCTCTTCAATGCCAGGCCCGGCACTTTCACCATGGCCGCAGTGGAATTTGCACTCTGGGATATCAATTACCTGCCGGATGATACGCGCGAAGGATTCTGGAGCGGAGAGTACAAAAAGATCTTCACCGCCAATATGGTGCTGGATTATCTGCCAAAAGTTTCCGGTACAGAAGAAGAAAAAGCCATCCTCAAAGCCGATGCCCACCTGATAAGGGCGTATAGCTATTGGAACCTGGCCAATACTTATTGCCTGCCCTATTCCGACGCCACCAAATCCGATCAGGGCCTGCCTATCAAACTGGGACTGAGCTTTGATGAGCCGGTAGCCCGCGAGCCATTGGAGAAGGCCTATCAACTCATCGAATCCGATCTGGCAGAAGCCCTCAAAACAACTGTTCCACTGGTGCAGGATGGGAAAGCTCGTCACTGGCGCGCCAGCAAGGCCGGTGTTCATGGCTTTGCCGCCCGTTACTACCTGAACAGGGGAAATTATGCCGAAGCACAAAGCCATGCAGAAGCAGCCCTCGCGGAATACAGCACCCTGGTGAACTACAATACCGATATGCGCTATGGCAGGGATCAAACGATCACTATCGATGGAGGTACGCCTGATGCCAAAACGGTTACGCTCAAGTATCCTTATACACACGACAACCAAACGGACTTTACGGATATGATCGGATGGAAAGAATTCCTCTACTTCAGGATGCTCAACCATGAAAGCTGGTGGTATATCCCTTCTGCCCAACTGCTGGCGTTGTACGATCAGGACCATGACCTCCGGTACCGCTATCATATCGTGGAAGGATATTCTTATGACCGGGGCATGATCAAACCTTCGTATAACTATCCGGGTTATATCTTCTTCTTCAAGGACAGGCTGCCCTCAGGGCCTACCGTTGCTGAAATGCTGCTGATAAAAGCTGAATGCCAGGCCAGGACTGGTCTGTTCAACGAAGCCATGGCCACCGTCAATATCCTCCGCGCCAAAAGGATGGAGCCCGGCGTCTGGGTGAACCTCACTGCCGCCGATAAAGCCGAGGCCCTGAAGAAAGTATTGGAAGAAAGAAGAAGAGAGCTCCCCTATAGCCAACGCTGGTACGATATCCGCCGATTTAACAACAATGATGATCCCTCCGATGATGTAACGCTCAGCAGAACCTTCTATCCTTATACATCGGCCAGTGTCACTTCTTCGGAAGCGCCCAAACAGTATACTTTACCTAAAGGCTCCAGGAGATTTGCCGCACCATTACCACGCACAGAGATCATCTCCAGCAACGGCATCATCGAACAAAATAAATATTGATCAAACACAATAGCATACCATGAAAAAGATCCTCCTCACCTTATCCGCTGTGATCACAGCAAGCCTCGCCTTTTCTCAAAAGAAAGGCGAGGGCTACCGGATCGAAGGCAGTATCAAAGGCCTGGATACCGGAAAGATCTATTTTGCACATTTTGCCCGCGACAGGAAACTGGATTCCACCCGGATCGTGAAAGGGAAATTCAGGTTTTCAGGTAAACTGGACAATCCAATGCCTGTGATCATCTGGACGGCGCCCCTGGGCTATGGAAAGAACACTCTGTTCTTTGCTGAGAATTCGAAGATCAGGATCACCATCGATACAACCAATACAAGAGAGGCCGTCATCACAGGGTCTGACTCACAAAAGGATTTTGCCGCTTTCACCCATGCCCTGAAGCCTTACGATACACAGATCGAAACGCTCTATCAATTAAGGCAAGCCTCCAAAGGCAACCAGCCACGCATCGACAGTATCGGTAAGGTTTGGGAAGGAGTATCCGACCAGAAAAAAATCGCCGCCAAGAAATTCATCCTGGAAAATCCCCGTTCCATCGTTGCTGCCTATGGCATTACCCGTTATTTCATGACACAACCTGATCTGGAGGAACTGGAAGCCCTGTACAATGGCCTGGCGCCTGCTATCCAGGAAACCAGTATCGGAAAGGACGTAGCTACTGCCCTGAGTAAGGAAAAGGCTACCGGCATCGGAAGAATGGCCCCCGAGTTCACGCAGAACGATACCCTTGGCAATCCGGTTTCTCTGCGTACTTTCAGGGGACAATATGTGCTGATCGATTTCTGGGCTAGCTGGTGCGGGCCCTGCCGCGCAGAGAACCCCCATGTGGTAAAGGCTTTCAATAAATACAAGCACAAGAACTTTACGGTACTGGGCGTTTCCCTGGACAACCCCGGCAAGAAACAGGCATGGTTAGACGCTATTCACAAGGACGGCCTCACCTGGCCCCATGTTAGCGATCTCAAAGGATGGCAGAATGAAGCCTCCAATCTCTATGGGGTCAGCGCCATCCCTTCCAATTTCCTCATCGATCCCCAGGGAAAGATCATCGGCAAGAATATACGCGGGGAGAAACTGGAAGAGATCCTGTCCAACACACTCAAATAATCAATAACGATCATTGTCTAAATATAACTATCATGCACGTACGCAATTCAATGACAAGAATGGCAGCCATAACAGGAATTTGTCTTTTCCTGCAATGGCCTGCCCTGATGGCCCAAAGGCTGGCACCAAAGAAGGCAAGCCCTGAAGAGATAGCAGAGCTGAAAAAGAAAGTGATGGCTTCGCCCGATAGTATCAGCTATCATGAGGAATACATCAAGGCCGTTACCCTGAAAGATCCCGGCCTTATCCCTCAGTACGAAGCCTGGAGCAAGGAATACCCCGGAAAGTATAGCATACCCTTTGCCATTGCCACCGCCCTCTATGAAGCGGAACTTCCCGAAGCCACTCCCTGGCTGAAAAAGTCTGTGGAGCTGAACCCTAAGCTGGCAGAGGCTTACCAGATGCTGAGCATCGATGCGGACAGATGGGGAGATGCCAAGGCGGCCCGTGATTATATGGGTAAGGCCAGTGAGACAGAGCCTTCCAATCCCTCCTATGCATTCTATTACGCCATGGATTTTGAACATGATGACCCTGCTTTATGGCGCAAGAAGCTCTATGAACTGGCGAAGAAATTCCCGGCCCATGAACGGGGCGCCCAGGGCCTCTACTGGCTGGCTACCCGCAGTACCGACAATGCAGAGAAAGTACGTGTGTATGAAATGCTGATCAAACAATACAATCCTTCCAAATTCAACTGGTCCGGCAGCGGCGCCAGCGGCTTGTATGAATTCTACCTGGCAAAGGACCCTGCCAAAGCGGCTGCCCTGGCAAAGAGAATGGGCAAGGAAAGGGATTGGCCTTCCAAAGACACGGTTGCACAACAATTCGTTCAGTTGAAAAAACTGGTGGCCGCGCGCAAATTCTCCAAGGCAAAAACAGTGGCCGGTAAGATCCGTCTGGGCCGCTATTCATCGGCCGGTGATCAGTTGCTCTTGCTCAAATCCGCCATCATCGAAGGACAGGGCAATACAAAGGATGCCTACGATAGCCTGCTGATCCCGTACGCCAAAAAACCATCGGACGAGCTCTATGCAGGATTGAATAAACTGGGAAACAAGCTGGGCATTACAACAGCACAGACCGATGCTGCCATCGATGAATGGCGCAAGGCTAATAGCAAACCAGCGCCGGCTTTCAACCTCGGTTTATACACATCGGACAAGACCGTTTCCCTGGACGATTACAAAGGGAAAGTAGTGTTACTCACTTTCTGGTTCCCCGGTTGCGGCCCCTGCCGCGGCGAGTTCCCGCATTTTGAAAAAGTATTGAAAAAATTTGAAGGGAAGGAGATCGCCTATATTGCCATCAATGGCATACCAGAGCAGGATGAGTATGTGTTGCCTTTCGTGAAAGGCACGAAATATACCTTCACGCCCCTTCGCACCAAAGAAGGTTGGGCAGAAGAAGCCTATAAAGTGCGTGGATACCCCTCCAATTTCCTGATAGATCAGGAAGGGAAGATCGTGTTCAGCAATTTCATGATCCATGATGAACCCAATGAAAGAATGCTCGAACTTATGATCAGCGCATTGCTTGCCAGGTCATAAGACGCAGTTTGGTTATTATCGAAAGCCGTCCGTGTTTACGGGCGGCTTCTTTTTTTACCGCGCCTTTCCCTTGATTTTTTTCTGCATCTTGCAGCCAGAAAAATATGAACTGATGAAATCATTGCTCTTGTACCGGATATTGACCTATGCCCTGATGGTGGTGGCAGGATTTTTTGCCCTGATGTTGCTGGCTGTACTGCCCGCGGCCCTGGCCAACCCGGTACTGCTGATAGTGGTGTTCCTGCTGGCCTGCGTGATCATCTATAGCTATACCAGTTCCCGTTTCCTGCATAAGGGCATCTATGGCCATGAGTATTGCAAGCCCCAGCTCCGCGATCTCATCAGGGTGAACAGTTTTTTTGCCATGGGTATTGCCGTTCTCTTCCTGATGCAGTCCATCACCCTGCTCAGCAATCCACAGTTGGCCGATGAAACAGCCACCCAGGCCATGGACAATATGCCTCCTGAAGCCAGCTTATCCAAAGAAAGCATCATCAGGATCCTTCGCTTCATAGAGAGATTTTTCCTTATCTATGGCATCATCCTGCTCACCCATATCATTATCACCTACCGGCTCCTGAAGCAATACAGGGATGTTTTTGAGCCTCATCAGCCCGACCAGGAATAGCCTTTCTGTAGCTAATATTTTTAGTAACTTCGCCCTTCCTATGGCAGCTACATCTATACCTTTGGCGGAGCGACTAAGGCCTGAAAGCCTTGAAGAACTGGTGGGACAGCAGCATCTCGCCGGTAAAGGAAGCATCCTTCGTAATTCCATCGAGCAGGGCAAAGTGCCCTCCATGATCCTCTGGGGCCCTCCCGGCACAGGCAAGACCACCATTGCCAATATCATCGCCCATACCCTTCAACTTCCCTTCTTTACCCTCAGCGCTATCAGCGCCGGCGTGAAAGATGTGCGGGAAGTGATCGATATCGCTAAAAGAACAGACA
Organism: Chitinophagaceae bacterium; assembly: GCA_017744805.1. Taxonomy (GTDB): domain Bacteria; phylum Bacteroidota; class Bacteroidia; order Chitinophagales; family Chitinophagaceae; genus Pseudobacter. The sequence continues at coordinate 5,551 of JAGIAP010000273.1, forward strand.
AGGCGATCCTCTTCATCGATGAGATCCATCGCTTCAACAAAGGGCAACAGGATGCCCTGCTGGGCGCCGTGGAAAAAGGCACTATCACCCTGATCGGCGCCACCACAGAGAACCCATCCTTTGAAGTGAACAGCGCCCTCCTCAGCAGGAGCCAGGTATATGTGCTCAAACCACTGGAAGAAGCGGACCTGATCAAACTGCTGAACCATGCCATCCAGGATGATGTGTTGCTCAGCCAAAAGCATATCGATCTGAAAGAAACTTCCGCCCTGATCAATATTTCCGGGGGCGATGCCCGCAAACTGCTCAACCTCTTTGAGCTGGTGATAGACACGCTCAGCACCGGCAAGGCAGGCGATGCGGACCATCCCATCGTGGTTACCGATGATGCCGTGATGGAGATCGCGCAACAGCGGATCGCCATGTACGATAAGAACGGGGAACAACATTACGATATCATCTCGGCCTTCATCAAGTCGATCCGTGGCAGTGACCCCAATGGCGCTGTGTACTGGCTGGCCCGGATGATCGAAGGAGGGGAAGATGTGAAATTCATTGCGAGAAGGCTGGTGATACTGGCCAGTGAGGATATCGGCAATGCCAATCCTACTGCATTGGTGATGGCCAATACCACATTCGATGCGGTGAATAAGATCGGCTATCCTGAATCCAGGATCATACTCAGTCAGTGTACAGTTTACCTCGCCTCCTCTCCCAAGAGCAACGCTTCCTATATGGCCATCAACGAAGCCATTGCTGCTGTACAGCAATATGGCGACCTTCCCGTGCCATTGCATATCCGGAATGCGCCCACCAAACTGATGAAGAACCTCGATTACGGGAAAGGATACAAGTATTCACATAGCTATGAGAACAATTTCTCGCAACAGGAATACCTGCCGGATCAGCTATCGGGCCGCACCTTTTATGATCCCGGCAAGAATGCCCGGGAAGAGGAACTGCGTCGTTACCTGAAAAATCTCTGGAAAGACAAATACGGCTATTAAACAATCCTCAATATTTAGTGATGTCATCAACCAACTGGGTCCTCAAACCATTTTCAGCACTTACCGTCGATGAGCTGTATGCATTACTTCGCCTGCGCAGCGAGGTATTTGTTGTAGAGCAGAACTGCCTATTCATGGATATGGATAATAAGGACCAGCAATGCCTGCACCTGATGGGATGGCAGGGAGACCTGTTGGCCGCCTCTACCAGGCTGGTGCCGCCAGGAGTTGCTTATGAACTTCCCTCTATCGGCCGCGTGGTATCCTCTCCGTTAGTACGTGGTACAGGAATAGGAAGAGAACTGATGACAAGAAGTATCGAAGAAGTAAAACTACGATGGGGAACATACGATATCAAGATCGGAGCTCAACTATACCTCAAACAATTCTACCAGTCGCTGGGATTTGAGCAAACCAGTGAGATTTATTTGGATGACAATATAGAACATATAGAAATGATCCTCCATAACTCGCACTGAGCGGGCTTTTCCACAATTACTTCACATCGATAATTTTTTTTGTGCTGCACACACAAAAAAGAACAATTCTGCGTTTATACTATCGCATAGTGGTGTTATTTATGGCATAACACGTGATCCATTGACCGTCTGAAAACTAAAAATCTAATATCTCATGAAACAGCATCTACGCTTTTCTGTAGGGAAGCGCTGGGTATTATCGCTTGCAGTTCTCTGTGGTAGCCTTTCCGCATTCAGCCAGTATGGAGAGAAATCTTCTTCCTGGGAAATTGGAGGAACCCTCGGTCCCGCCAACTTTTTGGGAGATCTTGGTGGTAATGCAGGTAAAGGCACATATGGGCCCAAGGATAATAACTTCCCCATGACAACCCTTACATTCGGCCTTTATGTAACCTATCAACCCACCGAATGGCTCGGATTCAGGTTGGCAGGGAATATAGGAAGACTGGAAGGTGATGACAAGATCATCAAAGGCAAAGGAGGTTACGAAGAAGCGCGCTTATCGCGCAACCAGGACTTCCGCTCCAAATTCACCGAAGGCCTTTTATTAGCAGAATTCTATCCCACTGTATTCATTGAATACGATCCCTCTGACGTTTGGCATAAACTCCGTCCTTATGCAGTAGCTGGTGTAGGCGTCTTCAAATTCAACCCACAGGGTAAAGACCCCAAAACAGGAAGATATGTTGACCTGAACCCACTAAGCCTGGAAGGACAAGGCTTTGCTGAATATCCAGACAGGAAAGTAGCTAAACTGACCCAATTGAATTTCCCACTCGGGATCGGTGTCAAGTACTTCCTCAATGAAAAAGTAAGCCTCAGCGCTGAAGTAATTCACAGGTCTACATTCACGGATGCGATCGACGGTGTAAGCACCACTTATATCGATCCTGCCCTCTTTTACAAATATTTCCCTGTTGCGAAAGCGCAACTGGCTGAAAGGATGGCCAACAAGAACGTTGATGGCAGCCCTTATCATGCACCGGGAAAACAAAGAGGGAACTCAGGCCGCAACGACGCTTACTACACTTTCGGTATTAAGCTCGGCTTCAGATTAGGCACTGGTGGCGATGGTTACACCAACTCTACCC
>JAGIAP010000274.1:0-5073 GCA_017744805.1 Chitinophagaceae bacterium
GTTTAATACTATTCGAGACCAGCTTCAGGATAGATATCACTTGAAAAATTGCCATGGTTGTATGTATGGCGATTATAGCGTGTATGGCCAGGGTATGTTTGGCACTATGCTTTGCTTCAGGGACCAAAAGGCGAAATATAGAAAAGTCGCAACCAAAGATGAATATATGGCCCTTGCTCCTTCATACCGACATATACAGGAAATATACTGCTGCAACGAGTTTGAAATCAGGAAAAGTGGAGCTGGCTATCGCAGTTAGAAACCACAACCCATACCCGAAAACCTGATTCCCCCCTCCATTTACTACTTTCACATACAATCTACGGCATTTCACTACCGGTTTAATGCAATTCAACCTAAATCCATTACTTTGCTTTTAGTCTTCGAACGCATAGAAGTTTTCTTTAATAAAAGCAAAGATCTACCCTATACCCATGAAACGAATCTGCTTTGTAATCTTTTGTTTTGCCACATATTCATCCTATTCCCAGTTGATAGTTAATAGTGGAGTAAGCGCTGCCGATCTGATAGCTGGTTTTATAGGTAAAGGCATAAAAGTTTCCAATATAAACCTTACCACACGTGCCCCCAACGCCTATGGTACATTTCAAAATGGGAATACTACCAACTTAGGGCTCAATACCGGCATTGTGCTTACTAACGGTACTGCAACATCGATAAGCGGACCAAACCTTACCGGATCCATGGGAGCCTGTAATGGCTTTTCAGATATTGACCCGCAACTCACTGCCATCAATAGCCAATTGACAGAGGATCTTACGGTGCTCGAATTTGATTTTGTAGCTTCAGGCACCAATATCGATCTTTCATTCGTTTTCGGGTCAGAGGAATACCCTGAATTTGTAAATGCCAGCTACAACGATTGGTTCGGCATATTCCTGAGCGGCCCGGGGCCAGCCTGCCAGGCAGGATATTACAATAATACCAATATTGCCACCTTACCGGATAATGTAACACCGGTATCTATCGATAATGTGAATTTGGGCAAGAATGCTGCGTATTACGTCAACAATATCGGAGGGGCAACCATCCAGTACGATGGTTTTACCAAGCGCATCACCCGTACAGTGAACCTTTGTCCCTGCCAAACCTATCATATCAAAATTGCTATTGCAGATGCGGGCGATTGCTATTATGACTCAGGGATCTTCATAGAAAAGCTGGAAACAGTAAATGCTGTAGATATCACATCCGGCACCGTTATCACCAATGTAAGTTGCAATGGCGGATCAAATGGGTCCATTGTTCCGGTTATCACCGGTGGTGTAGGCGCCTACAGCTATACCTGGTCTAATGGGGCCTCCTCTGCTTCCGCTTTAGGCCTTTCTGCCGGAACTTATACACTTACGGTACACGACGCCTATGCCTGCGGTGTTTCCAAAACATTTACCATCGCGCAGCCTCCCGCCATTACGGCCACTACCAGCCAAACCGATGTATTATGCCATGGGAACGCTACCGGAACAGCCATAGTGAATCCTGCCGGAGGGGCAGGGGGCTACACCTATTCCTGGTCGCCTTCAGGTGGTACGGGCGCTTCAGCAACAGGGCTTGTAGCTGGTGGATATTCTGTCCGGATAGAAGATGCAAATGGTTGTTTCATCAATAAGTCCTTTACCATCCAGGAGCCATCTGCATTGACCGCCAGTACCAGCCAGACAAATATCACTTGTGATAATGGCGCCAACGGAAGTGTAAAAGTGAACGCGACCGGTGGGACAGGGCCCTACAGTTATACCTGGGCCCCAGCGGTGACCACAGGAGATGAGGCTACCGGCCTTACTGCCGGTTTGTACAGCATAGTAGTGAAAGACGCCAAAAATTGTCCTGCAACAACCCAGGCCACTGTAATTGTTGGAGCTCCTTCTCCGGCCACGCCACAGGTGTCTGTGGCTGCACAACCCAGTTGTACTCTACCCACCGGTACAGTCGATGTCGTTTCGCCTCTTGCTAACGGTAATACCTACTCATTGAACGGAGGCGCCTGGCAATCGGTCGCCAGCTTCACCGGACTGGCCCAGGGATCCTATACGGTTTCCGTGAAGAACGCGGATGGATGTACCACAACCGGCAATACGGTTACCATTCAAGCGCAGCCTGTCACGCCGGGCGTGCCCCAGGTTACTGTAACACAACCTACCTGCACCGTTGCAACCGGTTCCATACAGATGAATGATGCCGGCCTTTCTTATTCCATCAATAATGGAGCCTTTCAATCGTCCAATAATTTCCCTGCGCTCAGCCCTGGCAGTTATGAAGTGGCTGTAAAAAATGGACAGGGCTGTACCAATAAGACCCCGGTAACCATCTTACCCCAGCCTGCAACACCTGCTGTACCTGTGGTATCCACCAATGGTAGCACCAGTTTCTGTGAAGGCAGTAGCGTTCAGTTGATCTCTTCTGCCTCCGGCGGCAACCAATGGTATGCCGATGGCGCGCCCATGAACGGTGCAACAGGTACTACCCACGAAGCAAGGGCTTCCGGCAGTTACCGGGTGGTGGTCACCAATACGGATGGATGTAACGCCAGCTCGGCGCCTATATCGGTTACCGTTCATCCCTTACCGGCAAAGCCGGTTATCACCACCAACGGGAATCCTGAATTCTGCGAGGGCGGCTCGGTGATACTGGAAGCGCCTGCAGCACCGGCCTATCTGTGGAGTAACCAGAGCACCGGTAAAACAATTACCGTCAACACTGCGGGCCTGTTCAGTGTACAGGTAAAAGATGCCAATAATTGCTTGTCGCCTGTCAGTGAAGTATTGCGTGTGACCGTCAATCCAAATCCTGTTTTCACCATCACCAGCGAAAAAGGGAATTCCATTTCGAGAGGCACCAGTACAAGATTGAGCACAGGCATTTCAAGCGGTACCATCGTATGGACACCCGTTACAGGCCTCGATTTCCCCAATAGTTTCAATCCCGTTGCACAACCACTGGCCAACACAAAATACCAGGCAACCATCACCAGTCCGGCAGGATGCGCCACCACACAGGAGATCTCCATTATCGTTGCAAACGACTACAAGATCACTCCGCAAAAAGTGATCACTCCAAATGGAGATGGTATCAACGACAGGTTTGTGATCGGGAATATCACAGCCTATCCGGATAATATGTTGCAGGTATTTGATCGCGCAGGTAAAAAAGTGTACGAAAAGAGAGGATATAATAATGAATGGGATGGAATGATCCGGGACAGACCATTTGTGAATGACACCTACTTCTATATTATTTATATCGAAGGGAAAGTGATCAAAAAAGGAACTGTTACTATTGTAAAATAAGACGATGAAAGCGATAAAGCTCAACATACACTCAGTAAGATACCTGGCCTGTTTATCATTGGTAATATTGACTACCGTCACAGGCCATGCGCAACTTCATTACAACACAACCGCCAGCCAGTTTTTCCGTAACCGTTATATGCTGAACCCGGCTTATGCGGGAAGCGACAGCTCCCTGAGGATCTATGGCCTTATCAACAGAAGCTGGTTGGGCTTTGATGGAACGCCCACTACCTTCAAGTTAAGCGCAGACAGGCATATAGGCAATAATGGGGGCGCGGGCCTGCTGGTGGCTACCGATGAAGCAGGGATACTCAGGAGAACACAGGTGAGTTTATCCTATTCCTACAAGATCCCCATGACAAGGGAAGATGAGTATTTCAGAATGGGGATGTCTGTGAGCGGCTATTGGGAACAGCTCAAGCCGTCTGTAGTGAATGAGGAACCGAACGATCCGGTAGTGCAATCCTTCAACGAAAAAGGGATGCGCTTTGAAGGCGATTTTGGTGCTTATTATCATAACCGGAAGTACTTCATCAGTGCAACCATGTTCAATCTCGGGAAGTGGTTCTCGGACCTGCCGGATATATTGCCGGTAGACCTGGAAACACTAAGGCTGGCAGGTGGCTATACATTTACCCCTGACGAAAATGTCACCATTCAACCATTGATAGCGGCACAGTTTTACACTAAAACACCCTGGCTGTTCCGTGCCGGAGCTGAAGCTACGTACAACGGCCGTGTATCTGCAAGTTTGTTCTGGCTAAACAATAAAACCATTCAGGCAGGATGTGGATTGAAGATCAGCGATGGTTGTGAAGTGAATTTGTTCTATGGAACATCCAATCCGCAAAGGGCAGGAGAGATGATGGAACTGGGGCTGGGGCTGAGTTTGTAGTTTTCGGATTTTATCGTAGCTTGAAAACCCTGACTTATGAAAAATGGACATCATTAAAATATCTGACCTTATTGGCCAACAAATCGAGGAAATACGTTTTCTATATACTCCGGAAACCCATGAGAAATACAGCATACAATCGTGTTATACATTCATAAAACTCAGCAATAAAAGAATAGTCAAAATTCCTCTATTTTACTCAGATGATTTTATCATTATGAGCCCTGAAAATATTTCTTATTTTCAAAATAGTTTTGAGAATGGAAGTAAGATCACTCACAATGCAGCAAAATTGATATTTGGTGAAACTATAGTTGATATCCTTTTCAACTATCGGGGAAATGAATGGGACGATTTTCCTCCTTTCATTAAATTAACTAATGGCTATTACTTGTCAGAGGTACAGTATGCCCCCAATGGCATTCCTGTTGGTCCCATTTTGTTTGATGAAGAGAAGTTCCAGAAAGAAAAACAAAGACGTGCTGGCATCGGTATTGATATATGGTCTTACTCATTCAATAAAGACAAGCTACAATAGCTTACAAGCCTGTGTAGAAAAGGTCAAATATTTTCGGGCACAGGAAAATTTTTCACTCCCAAAGGGTGAGCTTTGCTTGCTTATGTTACGCAGGACTTTGACCTCCTTCTACAGCATAAGCACTGTCAAAGCTCACCCTTTGTCATTGCCCCTGTATGCTACAGGGGGTATGTAATTTTCTAATTCTCCTGTTAGAAAATTGCAGGCGTCCAAGGGGGATCCGATACAATCTATAATTCATGAAAGGCTTTTTGCGAAGTATTCATAAAAAACCTTCAAAAAAAGGCGAAACAGATAGTGGCAGCCTGTATAATTTCCCTGATAGGAAT
>JAGIAP010000274.1:5083-8089 GCA_017744805.1 Chitinophagaceae bacterium
AGCAAATGCGTTGAAAGCCATGATCTTCCATTTTTCTATTTCCGGATAAATGTAAAAGCTACGTTAAACCGGGTATATATTTTTCCCGGGTTGTGTCCATCTGTGGAAATGGATCGTTGAGAACATAGCAGCTTTGTGTTCACAACGATCCATTTTTTTATGAACACTCTTCAACAAAAACAGGCCTTCCAGGCATCCTCACCAGGCTGTTACCACGGTACAACCACGGCAGAACCACGGATCCAATACGGAACAACCACGGCAGAACCATATCCCTGGAACGGCCCGGGCACGGCCCACGTACGGCTCAAGCATATCCCCAATACGGATCCGGCACGGCTTCGATACGGGACAACCATATCACCGGTACGGGTCAACCAGGGATACAGGTCGGGAAAAGCACGTAAGAGTACGGGTGAACAACGGGCATAACAGGGGAAAACCACGGAAACGATACCGGCCTGATGTATGCTCATCTCACCAACTTCAGAGCTAGCAGTTAGAATAGATCATCTCCATTATTCCATTCAAAAAAATATTGTATGTCATTTAAGAATCCCAAAAAAAGAAGCTTGAAAAAAGCAATCAATACACGTCCCATGAGACGCATGACTGAAAACAATGCAGAGTTTTCCAAAGCCAGCAGGGCAGGGGTATTGATCAGGAATGCTTTTGGGCCGATGGTAAAAGCCACTTCCCCTAACAAACTGATAGCCGGTCGCATGCAAAAACTCTTACTGCATGTGATCAAAAGCGATACCTCCAGTCTCCGCGGCCAACGGCAACTCAGCAAAGGCGATCTAAGCATGTTGCGTAATTTCGATTTCAATTACCAGGCTCCGCTATCCAATACTTTTTATCCCTACCTGTTCATATCCATCGACAGGCCTATAGGTGAATTCATTGTCAAAATCCCTCCCTTTATCCCGGACAGTAGTGTATCCGCACCGCTCAATAGTTCCCATTTCAGATTATGGCTGGTGGCCGCTGAGCTCGATCTGGAAAAAGAGATATTTTCTGTCGATCAGGTTAGATCTGATTATCTGCCATTGGATATGGTCGAATGCATGCTGCCCAACCTGTCGGTTCAATTCACTCCTGGCAGTAAACAAGCGCTGATGCTGGCATTGAGCGTGGAATTCTTTCAGGAAGTGAATGGGGCAATGTATCAGTTGAGAACGGATAATCTGAGCCCCGTGAAAGTGTTGTATGCGGAAAGCGCTCTTTGAAACCAATCGGCAGGGAATGCCTGTATAGGAATTACAAAAGATTGCGTACCTTATGAACTGGCGCTTCCGGAATGTACAATGAACGCGCCTTATGCATCAATCTTAATATAATAAATCGTGAAAACATTATTTTTTGCTCTGCTGATCTGTTCATGCGGGCTTGCAGTTACTGCCCAGGACTCAACCAGAAAAGCAGCGCCAAAATCCATTATTCTCAAAAACAAAGTTGTTGAAATGGCCTGTGGCGAGTGCCAGTTCAAAATGAATGGAAAGGGTTGCAACCTGGCCATCAGAATAGATGGAAAATCATATTTCGTGGATGGCAAAGACATCGATGACTTTGGAGACGCACATGCCGATGACGGCTTCTGCAACCATATCAGCAAAGCATTGGTGAGCGGTGAGATCATCAACAATCGCTTCAAACCCACTGAGATCAAATTACTGAAGAATAAAAAATAACTGAAGGGAACAAATGCCAGATAAGGCACTATAAGCCATTACAGCTTATATTCCCGAATTCCATTAAAATACAATTGTAATATTATAATTGTATCTTCACTGCAATATTTCCTACCTGCACCTTCTTTTGAAATATTCAAAACAATACAAGTATGTATACCATAGAACCCGAATCTAATGCAATGACTATTCTGATACATAATCTTAGTCAGGATTTTACGGACAAACAACTCCGGAAAGTGTTTGAGCCCTTTGGTATAGTACTGAGTGCAACAATTTCCCGTAATCAGTTCAGTGGCCGCTCCAACAGGAACGGTATTGTAGAAATGCTGAAATCTGAAGATGGCGAAAATGCCATAAAATCGTTGGACGGAACAATCGTGGATGGAAAGACAATTACCGTTTCAAACAACCAGAAGTAAGGCAATCGGATCCTAACAAAAAATCCTGTAAACAACATTGCTTACAGGATTTTGGAAAAAGCTTTCTCCATTATCAATTCGCAAACAATATCCTCGTTGTTATTTCATAGTAATCCTCCCCATTTTTGATAAACGCAGGCGCTTCGCCCCATGCTTTGAAAGGGGTCAGGTAAATGGAATAGACTTTCTTTACAGGTGTGGGCTGAAAATCACCGAAGCTAAATGCCGAAGAATTGTAGGTGGCACCTCCATGATTGAGAAGCGGCGCGCCTGTTTCATGATCGGTAAACTCGAAAACATAGCTATAGATCTCAATCCCTTCACGTAGCCCATCTGGCAGTATCTGATAACCGCCTTCGCTCATGGAAGCCGGCACATCACGGATAATCCCCAATTCTTCTTTCTGTTCATTCCAATCTTCATCGAAATAAACGATAAAAAGCTTCATGTCCACTTTTGTGAACGGGATCAGCATCTGGGCATAATTGGCTGCTTTAATTTTGATATGCCCTGCAGGAGCTGCCTCTTCTTTTTCCTGCTCCCGGGGATCAACAAAGCTGACCGGTGCATCCATCAAGGGCTGAAAAAGTGTGTACACTTCTTTGCTGCCTGCTTTCACATCTATCGTTTTTTCAGCTACGGTCTTTCCGGTCCTGGTATCATAGAACTCGAATTGGGCCGGCCCTTCCACCACTTTGATCTTTTGCCGTAGTATATCCCATTCAATCGGAAAGCCATTGTATTTGGCGGCAATAAATATACCTGACCCGTTATCGGCCAGTGCAGTTTTACGCGCATCGAAGAACACGTCAACAAATTCCGTCCAGGTTTCCACCTGTTCTCCTTTTTTACAGGAACTGAAAACTACCAGTAACAGGAAATAAGAAATGCCG
>JAGIAP010000275.1 GCA_017744805.1 Chitinophagaceae bacterium
GGGTAAGCGCATCATTTCAATTCCGATTTATAAGTATTGGCATTGGAGATATCGATCTTGATGAGGATATCCCGCGCTTTCTGTTTTTCATCAGGCGCCGCTTTTTTGAATATCCTGATCAACTCCTGTGATTTGCCTTGCAGGAAGAAAGGGATCACCATGGTATTACCGATATCGTTGTTGAGGCTATTCAACATCTGGAGGGTATTCAGCACGGCAGTGCGGCCTGCTGTTTCATTCTCATAAAGATTATCCATTCCCAGGCGATAATAACTGTACATCGCTTCATGGATGGCATTGTACCGGTTGTTCACGAGGTTCTCCACCAGCCAATAACGGTTACGCAAACCATCGAACGCTTTCCAACCAACGATATCCCTTCCTTCAGGCGCTGCATTCACGATATTCTGTGCTTTCTGGAAATATGGATCACCGCCGCGAAGGGCGAATGAATCGAAATCGAGCCCCAGGATCATATACACATAATACGCAAAAGCCGCACTGAGATTGGATACCAGGGGATCGGAGCCAGACACGCGATTGTCGTTGAACTCGAATGGCTGGAACTCTACATAACGGAAACTGACATTATCGTCCTGGAAATTGATCAGCGGCGTTTCATAATTTGTATTGTATACGGGCCGGGCGGCCTGCACGGTGAGGGTGGCTTTATAAACATTGCCGGCCTGGGCCTCACCGATATTCAACAGGAAATTACAATTGATCTTTTCATTGGCCTGAAAGGTCTCATTGGTCCATTTCCTGTTATTGAGCAAATTGGTGATGGCATTCTGCAAGGTGGAGAATACCTTCTTGTCTGTTTGAGAGCTCACGCGACTGGCATTGATGCTGACCTTTGCATTGAGCTCCTGGGCCTGTATCAAGACCGGCAAAACAGCCACTGTGAGTATCAGTAATATCTGTTTACGCATAAAGCATTTTTACGATTCTGTCTACAATATCCCTGGCCACTTCCTTTTTGGGCTTTCTCTCAAAGCCGATCTCATTTCCATCTTTCTCGAAAATAGTGACCTTATTGGTATCGAATCCGAAGCCTGCGCCTTCATCGTTCAGTGAATTGAGCACGATCATATCGGCGTTCTTCTTCCTGAGCTTGGACTGCGCATATTCCTTTTCGTTACGGTTCTCCAGTGCGAAACCAACCAACACCTGACCGTTATGTTTTCGCTCACCGAGGCTGGCCAGGATATCCTTTGTTTTGGACAGTTCCAGGGTGAAGGTATCTTCCGATTTCTTGATCTTTTCCTGCGATTTGCTGGCAGGGCTGTAATCCGCCACAGCGGCGGACATTACGGCCAGGGTAGCCGATGGCCAGTAAGCTACACATGCCTGGTACATTTCTTCGGCTGTTTGAACCCGTTGTATCTGTATCCCTTTGGCCTGAGTATCATAGGAAGAAGGTCCCAGTACCAATTGTACCTGGGCTCCCCTGCGGGCCAGCTCTTCCGCGATGGCGATCCCCATCTTGCCAGAGGAATGGTTACCGATAAAACGGACGGGATCCAGGGGTTCGTATGTAGGGCCTGCCGTTACCAGGGCCCGCTGACCATCAAGGTCGCGGGATTGGAAAAGATGGTCTTGCAGGTATTGCATGATGGCTTCCGGCTCGGCCATTCTGCCATCACCATGAAGGCCGCTGGCCAGTTCACCTTTATCGACGGGTATCACTTTATTACCGAAGGATCTCAACTTTGCCAGGTTTTCCCTGGTAGTGGGATGGAGCCACATATCCTCGTCCATGGCAGGGGCCACCACTACAGGGCAGGTAGCGGACAAATAGGTGGCCAACAGGAGATTGTCGCACTGACCAGTTGCCATTTTCGCCAGGGTATTGCAACTAAGTGGGGCGATGAGCATTACATCGGCCCAACGGCCCAGCATTACGTGGTTGCTCCAGGCATCTTCTGTAAACAGCTCAGCAATAACGGGATGCTTCGACAGGGTGGAAAGGGTAAGCGGGGTAACGAAGTCTTTGGCAGAGGGCGTCATGATCACACGCACTTCGGCGCCGGCCTTGATGAGCAGCCGCACAAGGAGGATAGATTTGTAAGCGGCAATGCTTCCTGTAATGGCCAGCAATATTTTCTTTCCCTGGAACATAGGCTAAAATTAAGAAGTTTCTGACAGGTAATAATATGGGAGATGCAGCAAGTTATGGGGCCTGTTCAGACTAAAAAAGCGACAGAACGATATTCTGTCGCTTCACGAATTTTAGTTATATCCAACAGCCATATTTAGCTGAACAGATCATCCTCGTTCTTGCGATGGTAGATCTTGTCTTCCAGGAACTCCTGAGTAGCCAGCAAAGCAGGGTTGGGCATACGCTCATAAGCACGTGAGATCTCGATCTGTTCTTTGTTCTCGTGGATCTCTTCGAGGCTGTCTGTATGGCTTGCAAACTCTTCCAGCTTATTGTGCAGTTCCTCTTTCAGAGAAATATTGATCTGATTCGCACGCTTGGCAATGATCGCGATGGACTCGTATACATTACCAGTCTTGGACTTGATCACATTCAGATCTTTTGTTTCTGCTACGTTAGTGGTGTTGGCACTAATTTGGCGTCTTAGCTTGCTCATTAGATGTAGCTTTAATATTGTTTTTAGATAAGCTCAGATAACTGTCCACTTCCTTACGCAATTTGCTGTCGGGGAAGCGATCGATAAAATCGTTGCACTCAGTCACTACCTGCTCATAGCGGGCAAGTTTCTTGTCTTCGATACTGTTAGTTGCGAACTGATAATATGATTTGATTATCTGAAATTTATAGTCGTCGCTTTTTTCAGAATCCGGAAAATCGTTCATCAGGGAAGTATACGCGATAGCGGCAGCCCTGAAGTGACCCATATTGTAATAGAGGTCAGCGCTTTTATGTGCTTTGTCTTCCAGTTTAATACGACATTGATCAATGATCCCGGAGGCTTCCTTGGAACGGGCCGATTCCGGATGGGTATTGATAAAGGTCTGCATCAGGCCAATGGTTTTCTGGGTATTTGTCTGATCCAGTTCAGCCTTGGGGCTCTGACGGAAAAATGTATACGCTCTCATGTATTCCATTTCCTCTGCTTTGGGGCTATTGGGGAAAACTTCCACAAATTGTTTGAAGAGGGATTCCGCATTGGGCCAGTCCCGGAGGTAATAGCTACAGTAGGCGTATTTATAAAAAAGATCTTCGAACTGTGGTTGCCCTTTCAGCAGGGGGAACAGTTCGGCATATAGTTGCGAAGCATAATGGTACTTCTTGGCTACATAATATTTCTCTGCCATCCTCAACTTATACTCATAATCGTTGCTCTTCTGCACTTTGGCAAATTGGGAGCAGGAAACGGCCGTAAGGGCCAGGAATACGAAGATGACTGATAATCTCATAAAAGTGGGCAAAGTTAAGGATTTAGCTACAAATATTAAAGGAATAGTTATTATCCTCAAAAAGAGCAAGTTAATAAAATTATAAAACCCTTTGATTGACCGCCGGAAAATTCCGGCGGCCGACCAAAGGGCGATTAGTATAGTCAAAGCAAAAAGATTATCCTCTGCGACGTAAGTTGGGGTGTGGAGCAGGAACTGTAGTAGGTCCTTCTTCACCAGTACCATCACGCAGGTCAACGGTGTTGCAATCTCCGTTCATTTCACCGTATTTGAAGATAAAGCGGTCAGCGCTGATACCTTCTTTTTCAACGAGGTGGTTGATCACGGCGTTTACACGGTCCCAGCTAAGCTGTTGTTCAGTTTTGTTGGTAGCGCAGTAGCCAACAACAGCAACTTTACAATCAGAGTGGTCGCGCATTTTCTGAGCTACGCTGGCCAGGAGGGCTTTAGCATCTTTGCTCAGTACAACGGTTTTGCCTTTGAAAGTGATGCTGGGGAGGTCACCGATATTGCAAGCGCCACCAGGTTTGTAGTTTGCCAGTTTATCCGCAAGCTCTTTACAGCAAGCAGGATCCGGGCATTTACCTACACCATCAGCGTCAACAGGCTGACATTGTGTGGGAGTAATGAGTTCTTTGTCTTTGTAGTCAGGAACACCGTCACCGTCAGTATCGCGGCTTACACCACGGGTATCAACAGGTGCACCGGCAGGTGTGTTGGGCTCCTGGTCGAATTGGTCAGTTACACCGTCACCATCGGAGTCATCCAGTACAGGTTTGGGCAGTTTCATGTGGCGGGGAGCATTGAGCTCGTTGTAGGCATAATCCAGGGGATTCAGCCACCAGAGAGGCTCAACAGATTTTCCGCCAATGTTGAAGTTCAGACCAACTGAAGCAAAGTTGAAGATGTCTTTATCGGGAGACAGAGCAGCATGTTGATAATCATTTTCCTGGAACTGCTGACCGTCAAGAAGATCGGTTTTGGCAACAGTAACCTTATCTTCAATGCTGAGGCTGAGGGTTTTGCTCAGTCTGAACTGCATACCGCCACCAAACACGAATGTAGGTTTGAAAGGCTTGTCGAACAGCTCAGGTCCTTTATCTCTTTCAGCTTGAGTTTCATAAGAATCATCCATCAGATCTTTCAGATCTTTCCTGATATCCTTTCTGTCTTTGTAAGGATATCCGCTAGCGCCATATTTGGCAACGATAGAAGAGAAGTCATAAGGCGTGTTACCGTTCATGGCATTCACTTTCACGTCATATACCAGTCCACCAATACCCAGGAAACCATACATATTGAATCCTGTTTTGGCTTTGTGGAAGCGGATATTGTTCAACGTGAATACACCTTGCAAGCTTCCATCATACATGGTAGACTTGTAATTGTAGAATACAGTGGTGCCGGGTGCATATGCGGCCCAGGCCGGGTTTTTCACTGTAACACGACCAGGCTGCCAGTTCAGGCCTTTCGCCTGGTAGTAACCGAAGTCAGCTCTCAGTGAGAATACATACCCTAAAGCCTTACGAACGTGGAGACCAGCGCCCCAACCTGGCCTGGAACGAACGTCGCCAGAGATGGTAGCGTATCCGCCTTTGATGCCTATTTCCCATTTATTTCTGGGTTTGGCAGGAAAAGCGTAATTATTTGCCATGAATTCTGTGTGCTGTGGGAGTCTTTTTGAGGGAATTACAGAGGAATCCTGTACGTCATAACTTCCGCCTATTTGGGCAAACGAGCCAGACGCGAGCAGGCATAGTAAGCCAAATAAACCTGTGTACTTTTTGCTTGCCATAACTAAAATTTATGTGAAGGATTAAGAAAACCAATATCCGAATTAGGTGCAAAAATATTAATTGCAAACTAAATACCAAATTTTTTTAACCAACGTTGCGTGCATTATCTTGCTGTCTTTCACCCTTTAAGAGCTTACTAAAACAGGCCTGTTTTACTGTTTTGAATACACAGTAAAATAGTATGTTTGCCGTTCTTTTTCAGAAACATGAAACTATCACAGGCAATACTACACGATGAACTGGCGGCTTTCGATAAAAAGTTCAGGGAGGCGGTCAAGAGCCAGGTCCCGCTGCTGGATCGTATCATGCGGTTCATCGTAAACCGCAAAGGCAAACAGCTTAGACCGATGTTTGTGCTGTTATCTGCCAAGCTATGCGGGCCTGTCAACGAATCTACTTACAGGACAGCATCACTCGTGGAATTGCTGCATACAGCCAGCCTTGTACACGATGATGTAGTGGACGAATCTCCTGAAAGAAGGGGATTTTTCTCTACATATGCTCTTTGGAAAAGTAAGGTGTCCGTACTCGTTGGAGACTACCTTCTCGCCAAAGGAATGCTACTCTCTCTCGATAATGATGACTACCGTATCCTGCAGATCCTCTCCAAAGCCGTCAAACAAATGAGCGAAGGAGAATTGCTGCAAATGGAAAAATCCCGCACCCTCAATCTCCGGGAAGATATCTATTTCGAGATAATAACCAATAAAACTGCTTCATTACTTGCCTCCGCATGTTCCGCAGGTGCGTATTCTTCTTCCCAAAATGAAACAATTGCGGAGAAAATGCGGCTCTTTGGTGAAAAAACAGGTATCGCCTTCCAGATCAAGGACGATCTCTTCGACTATGGAAATGAAGCCGTCGGCAAACCAACCGGTAACGATATCAAGGAAAAGAAACTTACCCTACCACTGATCTATACCCTGAATAACGCCGATAAAGCCACCCGCCGGCGCATCATCCATATCATAAAGAACGAGAACCGCAACCCTCAGAAAGTACAGGAAGTGATCGATACCGTTAAAGAAGCTGGCGGCATCCATTACGCCGAACAGAAAATGATGCAGTATCGCGATGAAGCCCTCGCCATCCTCGATGAATTCGATAACAAAGAAGTCCGGGACGGCCTCGAAGAACTGGTGAGATTCACCACCGATAGAAAATTCTGATCACATTTTCCTATTTTCATACACTACTTATACCAACATGCAAAAACGCTGGAACATACTTTCTGCCGAAGACAATCAACTTTCTGCTCTCCGGCAGGAGCTCAATATCCATCCGGCGCTGCTCCAGATACTGATCCAACGCAATATCGATACATACGAAAAAGCGAAATCCTTTTTCAATCCCGACCTCTCCAACCTCCACAGCCCATGGCTGATGAAGGATATGGACAAAGCCGTGGATCGTGTTCTATCGGCCTTCAATAACCGCGAAAAGATCCTCGTATTCGGCGATTACGATGTGGACGGTACTACCGCCGTGGCCTGCATGTACAGCTTTCTCAAAACCGTTTACGAGCCCTCCAATATCGAATACTATATCCCTCACCGTTACCGCGAAGGATATGGCGTTTCCAAAGCAGGTATCGATCATGCACATTCGCAGGGCGCTACGCTGATCATCTCCCTGGACTGCGGCATCAAATCCATCGACCTCGTGGGATATGCCCGGGAGCTGGGTATCGACTTCGTGATCTGCGATCACCATACCCCCGATGCCATCCTCCCCCCTGCCGTAGCCATCCTCAACCCGAAACAAACCGACTGTAATTACCCATTCAAAGAGCTCTGCGGATGCGGTGTCGGATTCAAACTGATCACTGCCCTCTCCGAAAAACTGGAGCTCAGTAGCTCCGCTCCCCTGGAATACCTCGATCTCCTCGCTACCGCCATCGCAGCCGATATAGTGCCCATGGTTGGCGAGAACAGGATACTGGTGTACCACGGTCTCAAAAAAGCCAATGAAGAGCCCAATTTCGGCATCCGTGCACTCAAGGAATTAAGCGGTGTACAGAAAGAGCTTTTCATCAATAACCTGGTCTTCATGATCGCACCGCGGGTGAACGCCGCCGGTAGAATGGACGATGGAAGCAAGGCCGTTCAGCTCTTCATCGCAAAAAATATCGATGAGGCCAGGAAATACGCCTCCATGCTGCATTCGGATAATACAGACCGGAAGGAGGCCGACAAGAATATCACCGATGAGGCCCTCGCCATCATTAGCGGGGATATGACCATGACCAGCAGCAAATCCACCGTAGTGTACCAGCCCCACTGGCATAAAGGCGTTGTAGGTATCGTGGCCTCCAGGTTGATAGACCATTACTATCGCCCCACCATCGTACTTACACAGTCGGGAGAATATATTGCCGGCTCCGCCAGAAGCGTGGCTGGCTTCAACGTGTATGAGGCCATTCATCAGTGCCGCGACCTCCTCCTTGGGTATGGAGGCCATTTCTATGCAGCAGGCATGACCCTGGAGCCCGGAAATGTAGAGGCTTTCAGAGCCCGGTTCGAAGAAGTGGTATCGGCCACCATCACCGAGAAAATGCTGATCCCCGAGATCAATATCGATGCCGTGGTAACCCTCACCGATCTCAAACAATCTTTCTTCAATATCATCAAAAGAATGGAGCCCTTCGGTCCGGAAAATATGCAGCCCCTCTTCATGGTCAGCGGCGTTACGGATTCCGGCTACTCGAGGATCGTAAAGGATGTACATATCCGCTTCTCTGTAAAACAAGGGAATATCCTGTTCAACGGAATCGGCTTCAACCTCGCTTCCAAATTCCATTTATTGCAGAACGGCCAGCCGGTGGATATCGTATTCACCCTGGAAGAGAATGACTGGAATAACGAAAAGC
>JAGIAP010000276.1 GCA_017744805.1 Chitinophagaceae bacterium
GTGTTGACGGTCGTGGCATATTTTCTGCCTCTCTCGATCGTGGCGATCAGAAAACTGTGGAAAGAAACTCCATTATTCATTTTTGCAGCATACTGGGCCCTCAGCGGGATCATCAATCTCTTGGACAAAGTACCGGGAATCCCGGAAGATGCATTGGTAAATATCGGCGTAATTTATAATATGCTGGATATGCCACTGGTGATCGCCATTTATTGTTTTACTACAAAGATCAATGGTATCCGCACTTTCACGCGGATCGTGCTTCCTATCTATTTGCTGGCGCTTTGTGTGAACCCTTTCATCCAGGGTTTGAATTACGATGCGCTCAAATATATGTTAGGGTTTGGATTGCTCGTGATCTTCACTACCATTATCTGGGACCTGATATTCCACCTTCGCAAGATCGAGCATTCCTCGCGCGAGAAAGCACAGATGCTCATCGATGCGGCCCTCCTGTTCCAGTACGGTACCTATGTGATCATCTATATCTTCGATTATTTCTGGGTGAAGGCCAGCAATGAAACGGATAATTTCATCATTTACTATATCTCCAGCATCGTTGCCCTAACGGTAGGTAGCTTTGCTTTTTTGCTGGTGCGCAGGCAGGAACCGGTGAAACTGCGAAAGAAGATCCGCTCCGGTCATCCTCCGGATGAACCCAGTAAACAGCCGGATTCCATCTACACAACTTATTAGATATCCTTAGTATTTATTGGCGCTCATCAGCCTGGTCCTGACCAGGCTCCACGACTGCAACATAGCTGCTACAAAGCAACCGTTGCGAAGCATATTCACCAGGTAATGTATCAAGAGCCCTTCGGTGAAATGATGGCGCATGGTGATGAAAAAGAAAAAATTTCCCGCCAGGTAAAGCAGGGTGCCCGTCACCATCCAGAACTCGGCCCTTGCATTGATGGGGGCGAAGGTTTCTGCCGTGATCCATTCCATGAAGAAGAACATGGCATAACTGATCAGCAGGATCGCCGAGATACCACGGATACTACTGTAATGATCGGCCCCCAACCTTAGCCAGGTGAGGCCACTCAATACAAAGAATAGCATGGAGCCGGCAAATAACCAGCGCCTGTTGCGCTTTTTCTGGAGCGACAAATACATGAGCGCCGCCAATGAACAATATTCCAGTACTACGAAGATGAAATTCAAAGGATGCTCGATGCCCCGGAGATCCGCAAACTCATGCAACCGGTCCATGATGAACTGCAGCAGGCAGAATGCAAGTAAGGCCCAGTTGGCTTTCGCCATACGTTGCGGACGCAACACAAGAAGCAGGGCGGGAATCACCAGCGTGGACCAGGAGGAAATGATTCCTACGATGGAAATAACATGCATACTGCAGAAAGGGTTAAACCAGAAAAATACAAATTAATTTGTATTCTCTACACTTCTTTAGAGATCAATAATGGCAAAAGCTTTTTCACTGAGGTAGGGACCACCCGGATATTTTGCCGTGTAATCGCAGTTGATCCAATATTGGCCATCCTGTTCGTGGTAGAAAATATTTTCGATAGCCTGATCGCTGAAGAGATGGATGATGGCCTGTTGCATCCTTTCGAAGGCTTTTTCATCACCCACATATAATTCGGGATAAAGATGTCCTTCCGTGAGTACCATTCTGCAATGGCCGCCGATGGCTTTGAGGGCTGATACCATCAGTATCGAGTGATCGTCACAATCACCTCCCATTCCATTCTGGATGGTTTCGCGGGCCGTTGCGAAATATTCATCGCGTTCCGAGTCCGATACATATTTGAAGCGGCTGTTGATATATTTGAAGAGAGAGAGCTGACGAACAATGGGCCCATACTTGGTATGGTATTCATCAAAATAATCGAGTGAATGTTCAACGGCAAAATTGCGCACTACAGAGTCCTGTGAATTCACTTTGGATTGCAGTGCTTTCACTGTTTTGGTGAGGGGCCCTTCAAAGATGCCAGGGCTGAGCACGAGGTCTATTTCCTTTTGGCCCTTCCGGCCCCAGTTCTGTTCCACCATGGTGCGGTAATCGGCCATGATGCGCTTGAAGCCGTAACCGTTGGTGAGCTGGTTGTATAACAATACCAACACCAGTAATGCAACGGCAGGGATGAGGAGGAAACGGAAAAGCCTGAGCACGATCCACGTGAATACCGCGGCCAGAATAATGGACACGGTAAGATCCAGGTTCCAGTTGCCGATCACCAATGGTGGAATATACCGGTTGATCAACGGGGCCAATGGTAAAACCGTAAGCGCACTAATGATCACCAACAACCATTTACGGGTTGTGCCATACTTATCATCCTGATAGTTCATGCCGGGCGTCAACTTTTTTAAGAAACTCAAATCGTATTCAATTTATGAAATTCGTCAATTCATATACGATATGTTGCAATTTAGGAACGCAATTGACCGGTACAAATTTTTCTCCCATACCGGATATATGCAAATTTCGGGCAGGACTCCCGGCGCAGCAAGATAATGGTCGGAAAATTATTGGTGTGGGTTGGATTGAGGGAAAAATGGATGGCCAGTGAGGCCGAAAGAGCTATTTATATAATGACAGGTGGGAAGAGAAGTGGCAGCGGGGCCGCTGGGGCCCCGCCCGTGAATTTTATTCATCGTCCTCTTCGTAATAAGCATCTTCATTGTCGTTGTATACAGATTGCCATTCGCGTACTTTATCATCGCTCAGCAGCTCCAGGATATCGAAAATGGGATCATTCTTTTTTTTCCATTCCATTACCGGGCCTTCCGCAAAGCGTGTTACATACAGGCAATGATCTGTATCAACAGTAACCTTGATCAGGGTAACAGGGCTATCTTCTTTCTCCTGCACCAGGTAATAACAGCCAGTCTCTAACAGAGAATAAGAATACATACGGATCTCCTCCACTCTTTTTAAAAGTTTACAATAAAAAAGAAGAATTAATGGTAGTAAGTCAGTTGGCTTCCCGTGTACCCGGGTGGTAGAATTTAATGAGCCTGGTAAGGCGAAAACGTGGATTGGTTTTGGGCGATTTCCACAGGATCAAGGTTCAGGTCAAATGTAAGACTTTATCCTTTTCCAGACATCACCGATAGCTTGCCGTTGGTAAATTTTTGAATTTGTTAATTTTTCGTCCCTGATAATCAATTCTTTATCCATTTAACACGGATCGGATGCCAGCTTCAGCTATATTTGCGCCTGCTTTAATGTTAGAAACCTATGCGAATAGCCATTAATGGGATGGGCAGGATCGGGCGACTGCTTTTCCGTCGTCTCGTGAATCATCCCGATATCGACCTGGTTGCCGTGAATGATATCATGGAACCAGCCAACCTGGAATATCTTCTCCGTTACGATTCTGTGTATGGAACTTTCCCTCCTGCTATGAGCCTGGAAAACAACCAGTTGAAAACAGGGGATAAGTCCATTTCCGTATTCCAGCAGTCCGACCCTACCGCACTTCCCTGGAAAGACCTCGGTATCGATGTTGTGCTGGAATGTTCCGGTATGTTCACTAATAAAGCCGGCGCCAGCATCCATCTGCAGGGCGGGGCTAAAAAGGTACTGCTGTCCACCACCGGGTCAGCAGATATTCCACTCATGATCTACGGATACAATCAGCATGCCCTCACAGCGGATACCCCTATCGTAAGCCCGGGTGGATGTATGACCAACTGTAGTACCCATATCCTGTATATCCTGGGCGCCATCGGCATCGAAAGCGTTCAACTGAATATCCTTCATTCATATACTTCCCGCCAGGAGCTGGTGGATGCGCCGCACAAACAGTTCCGCAGAGGCCGCGCCGCCGCAGAAAGCATCATTCCCGTGGAGATCGATCTGCAAACCTCTCTGGAGAAATTGTTTCCCATGATGGCGGAAAAGATCGCTGCTGTTTCCACCCGCGTACCCGTAGCCAATGGCGCCATGGCAGATTTCACCTTACAGTTGAAGAACAAGGTCACCAAGGAAGAGATCAACAAACTGTTCCGCACCGCTGCCGCCAACGAATACAAGGGCATCCTCGAATACACGGAAGATCCGCTTGTAAGCCTGGATATCAAAGGGAATACGCATTCCGTGATCGTAGATGGTACCCTCACCACGGTAGTGGGCAATCACCTGAAACTGATCACCTGGTTCGATAACGAATATGGCTATACGAGCCGTATGATCGACTGGTTACTGTATATGCGTCAGCTCTGATGAATTACAGGTGTTCGAGGTCGGAGAAGGAGATAGGCTTGGTCAGCACCTGGAACTGTACCCCGGGGATCTCGGGGACCTTGGGCTGATAGCCGCTCATCAGGTATAATTTCAACCGGGGATTCACTTTCAGAAAATTCTCTACCTGCATCCATCCGATGCCGTCTGGCAGGTTATTGTCCAGGAACAGGATATCCGGATGCAATGCCTTCATTTCCTGCACACCTTCCTGTAAGGTATGGGTATAGTGCACCACATAATTTTTGCGGGAAAAATATACTTTGAGCAGGGAACAAAGGTCCTGCTCGTCATCGATGATCAATATTTTTTTGCGGGCGCTCAGATTATCAGCTTTTTGAACTAACGTTTGGCTCACTTGTTTAGTTGTGTAATAGCAGATGCATTTTATCTGTCCAACGGATAAAGGCATTATTTTTTTGCAGAAAATTTCGTTCCAAAAACAAAAAAATCAACCTTATGGCGCCTGCAGAAGAAAGAAATGAGACCGACCAACTGGCAGAAGATGTGATTGGCCTGGTGCAGACCTACTATAAACTCACACTGGTAACGGCTGCCAAAAAATCATCGGGCATAGCTGCTTCTGTGGTGGTAGCCCTGGTTATTGCGGTAGGGGTTGTACTGGTGGTCGTTTTCGGCGGGCTGGCGTTGGGGCACTGGTTGGGGAATTTACTCAGCAATATTTCCCTCGGTTACCTGTTCACTGCCCTGCTCTTCCTGGTGATCACCTTTATTCTTTTGCTTTCAAGAAAAAAACTGATGGTCTATGTCAGAAATATCATCGTCCGCAAAATATATGAATAAGCAGCCCATTCGCTCTTATGCCGACCTGCTTCGGGAGGAGGAAAGCCTGCGTCAGCAACTGGCTTTGCAACAGGAGATGGTTGCAGAGCAATGGGATACGGTAAAACAGCAGTTTGCTCCGGCCGCAAAACTGATCTCTTCTGTAGGGAAATTCACCTCGGGAAGCGGTAAGGGGATACTGGCGGCAGGGCTGAACCTTGGACTGGGGCTCCTTCTCAGGAAAACAGGCGCACCGGTGCTCAGGAATATGGCAACAGGATTTGTTGCGGAGAAAGCGGTTGGATTGTTATCGGGATTGTTCAAAAGGAAAAAGAAAATGCCGGCAATCAAATGATCAAAGGGGAATGGATGCCGTGTTGATCCAATAGCTGCGGATCTCATAGATCACTTTCACCAGGGCATCGAAACTTACCGGTTTCACCACATAGGTGTTGGCGCCCAATTCATAACAACGCCTGATCTCGTTCTCATTCTTGGTGGTGGTAAAAACGATCACCGGGATCTTCTTCAGTTCGGGATGTTGCTTGATCTCTTTCAATACTTCACGCCCGTCTTTCTTGGGCATATTGAGATCGAGAAGGATAAATCCGGGGTAATTGATATCGAGCATTTTGCTATGCATGATACCATTGAGGTATTCGATGAGCTCTATGCCATTCTCTACAAATTCCAGTGAATCCTTAAAGCCGTTCTCTTCAAATGCTGTTTGTAACAGAAACCTGTCGTCTGCGTCATCTTCGGCTATGAGGATAAAGAGTTTTTGCATAAAGGCTTGGTAACGTTTATACAAATGTAATTCCCGTATATGGAAAAACAATGGCTGTTGGGTATTTTTAGAAACAATGTTCTTGCATCCGGAAAACAATCGACGACTCCCTGCAAAAATCCGCAAAATGGCTCTCCAAGCCGGTTGTAGCGATCACTCCCCATCGATTTGGAATGAATGGTACAAATAGTACAAGAGATTACCTGCCTTTCAGGGGTATGGTTTTTTAATCGTACTGAATAGTGCTAAACGGAAACAAAATGTTGAACCATTAAAATGTGAAGTATGAATAAGCAACATGATCCTAAGACGCATGCAGGTCATAAGCCGGAAGACAGGTCAGCAAACAAGCAGCATGGTGATAAATCGAACAGTGAACAGAATTTCGATAAGGGTCATAATCAAAGTGGGTATGCGGAAAAGGAACCGAGGAAGAAACCAAATCAGGCAGGTCAACAGCCTAAAGTAACCAATGAGGAAAATGATATTACCAATTCGGATCAGGAGAATCGAATCGATGAAACTGAAGAGCAGGGTAAATATTCCGGAGATAAAAGTCTCGCAGACAACCAGGATCCGGAAATCGATACGCCTATCCATGATCCCGAAAAAACTGAAAAGAAGATACCGTCTATCAAGAAATAGACCCCGCAGGATAGTGATCCAACAGGCAGGCATACACGATACAATAGCAATAGGACGGTCATATATAAAAATGAAGAATCACACATTTTGTGCGGAAAGATTTTTGGGGCAGACGTTGATTTGGTTGAAAGGCCCCGCCGGAAAGGCGGGGCTATTTTTTTTACATAAAGCGATAAAAACAAAAAGCCAGGAAGTCTGAGACTGTCCTGGCTTGCCCGCTTATGATTGTCCATTGCCTTATGAAGTCAGATAGTATCAATCAACGCCTTTCGGCCGTCCTGCTATCAAACTGAGTAAGAACAGGACAATAAAAATGAAGAACAATATTTTCGCAATACCTGCAGCACCTGCCGCGATGCCGCCGAATCCGAAGATCGCGGCCACTATCGCCACTACTAAGAATATGATTGTCCAGCGTAACATAGGCTTTCATTTTATTAATGATACAGTTTAAAATTTCATGCCAGCAGGGCCATCGCTTCTTCCCGTATCCATACTGAAATACTTTCTGAATTGGCTTTGAACAGGGCATTGCCCTGATCGTCTGTTTGAATTGTATCCTGCCTGTTGCCAGTACAATCCACCAATACTTTATTGGCATGTGCAGGGCCCATATTCATCTTTTTTTCACCCTCCGCACTATTGCACAATACGATGGCGCATCCGGAGAATTCCATTTCAGGCACGCCTTTTCTCACCCATCCGATGGTATTGGGATGATCAAAATGATCCTCCTGCTCCCCATAGGAAAGTCTGTGGCGCACCTGCATCATTTTGGCGAGAGGAAATACAGGAACATGTTCGATGGCATGACCATCGGTCTCATATTTTGCGCCATAGAGATCAGGATAGAAAACACAGGGAACTCCTTTCTCCCGCAACATGGCAAATGCATAGGCATGGGGCATGAACCAGTAATCTACCCAGCTCTCCAGGCTTTGATGGGGTTGGCTGTCGTGATTGTTCACGAAGGTGAGCGCCTTATCGGGTAAGGTTTGTAACACGGTATTATTGTAAAGGTTGCGCAAGTCGTAATCCTTTTTCTTCATCGAGGCTTCAAACAGATTGAAGTGTAGCGGCACATCGTACATGAGGCAATGCTGTTGCAATTCATTGCAATATTTGAGTATGGATCCCAGGTTATTGCTCCAGTATTCCGCGATGCAGAAAAAATCCCTGCCATATACATCATGCACCCAGGGAATGAATTCCTTGAAAAAATTCACTGTGATATGTTTCACGGCATCGAGGCGGAGCCCGTCTATGCCGGTGGTTTCGATATACCACTTGATCCAGTGCTTCAGTTCGTCCCGCACAAATTTCCGGTGGAAGGCGATATCGGCTCCCATCAGATAATCGAAATTCCCTTTTTCCCCATCCATCATGGGGTCCCATCCATCTTCCCCATCCTGGTGCTCCAGCAACCAGATCTGGTATTCATTCTCCCTGGCAATACTGACTGCTTTGAAAGAATCATGATTCCAGATATAGTCCGAGTATTTTCCTTTCCTGCCGGGGAAGGTGAATTTGGTGAATGCATCGATGCCCACCGATTCCGGGAAGATCTCATTCCGGTTCTCGGCATTCACACGACGGGCCAGGATATGTTCCTG
>JAGIAP010000277.1 GCA_017744805.1 Chitinophagaceae bacterium
GGTACTGACCGAGATAACCTTCTGCCGGTCCTGTTTTTCTGCCAACGAATGCGAATACTTTTCCTGATTTATCTCGATACAAAGCGATCCCCATCAAATCGCGGTATTCTGGCTGCTCATCGCCCACAAACATTTCCAACCCGCCTTTATCGACGGACTTCATATCAGGTAGCGTGTATACGCGCAGTTTATGAGTGAACCGTTCTGTGACTACTGCGATATCCACCGGCCTGCCATTCAATATCAATGAATATTCAATATCCACATTGTTGGGGCGTTTCAGGCCTTTCACCGTTTTTTCATGAAGGATCTTCCCATCGAGATCAAAAACATACAAACCGCCGTTGATGTCTTTGTCGGTGCCAACGATCAGGCTTTTGGAAGGATCTTGCCGGTTGATCCAGACGGCCGGATCATCTGCATCATTCGCTACTTTTTCTGTAATGAACAATGGCTTTACTTCCTGCTGTCCTGATTGTGCAGTTGGCATCGAGGCTGGTTGCTGTGTATGACATGCGATGGCTGAAAGAATGAGCGCTCCTGCAAACCATTTATTTCTTTTCATCAATTATTATTTTGTTCCGAACGCTCCGATAAATGCTGAAGGCGCAGGTGATTTGTACGTTTTTCCATTTATTGATATCCCGGTTGTGCTGAAATAAGGGGTGAAATTTGTTGAACCACCGGTGAGCGCTGGCGAGCCTGCTTTCAGGTGGAAGTCCCAGGCGGCATTATAGGTAAAGCTCAATAATGGATCTGTTGCAAATGGATAGTTCTCGAAATTGGGGTTCTTATCATTTACGGTGGTGCCTGCAATATCATTGGCAGCGTACACTGCGTCTTTCACGTTTGCTTTAAAGCCATCGTAAGCAGTGATGGTGCCGTTGGTGATATGTTGAGGAACGCTGCTTTGCTGGGGGCCTGAAGCATAAAAGTTATTGTCCATTTTACTGTTCAGATCCGGTCCTGTGGTTCCATTGACGCCCCAGCCTGGTGCTTTGGCGCGGAACATGCTGTTTACGATCAGGTTATTGTAAACATTGATCAGGCAACCGGCTTCACCCCAGATAGAGCCACCTTTGGGCTTATTGGGATCCCTTCTCCAACCTGCGTTGATGATGGTGTTGTTGTAGGCTGTGATCTGCGCCTGGTAGCGCGCACCACCGTCTGCACCTGAATTGGATAATTTGAATCCATTGGTGTTGGGGCTATACATCAGGTTGTGTGCAGCGTCTACCTTACAGCCGGCTTTTACGTTGATGGCCTCTCCACCTGCTTCGCCGATGGCATAGAAAGTGTTGTTCGTGAAAATACAGTTACCGCCCTGTACATAGATCGCGTCTTCTCCGGTATTGCGGAATATGCTGTTCAGAATTACATATTTTCCCTGGGGGTTATTGGTGTTGAAGGCTACCATTCCTTCACCGCCCCCCGCTTTGAATAAACCGGCAACAACGGAAGGTGAGGTAGCTGTAGTAACTGCCCCTGTGTACTCTATGATGGCGTTGTCCAGTACGATCTCACCGCAGCTAGCTGAGCCAATGATGCCTCCCCACAGACGGGCGAAAGTATTGGCCGGAGTTCTTTCAGCAGCGGATACAGAAATGAGTACCGGTGCTGAAGGAGTCCCCTGAACGTACAGATTTCCATTTACGATCATTTCGATCTTTGTTTGGTTGGCATCCTGGCCGGCAGTGTTTACGATCACTTCCACACCTTCTTCGATGGTGAGTGTTTTTCCGGCAGGGATATTGATCTGTCCGGTTACATTGATCACTGAATATTTTGCCCAGGTACCTTCCACGCTTCCGGAAACATTCTTAGCATCGTTCTGGATAACGGTAACGGCACAGGTAGCTTTTTCATTCCTGTCTTCCGTAGTAACGGTAATGATAGCGCTTCCGGGCTTGAGGCCGGTTACAACACCATTTCCTTCAACTCTTACAATTGAATTGTCAGATGAGGCCCAACTGACATTCTGGTTGCCTGCATTTTCGGGGAAGATAGTGTAGACGAGGGTTTCAGTGGCACTGGGCTTAAGGGTCAGTGTCGTTTTTGTGAGGGCGATGCCCCTTACCGAGTTATCTCCGGAATCTTTTTTACATGCGGCCGTTACCAGTAAGATGGTGGCAAGAACAAGCATGAACCTGGTTGATAAGTTGTTCATTTTAATAACTGTTGTTTCCATTGTATGTGAATTAGAGTTTGAATCTGCATCCGATGATAAGGGTTTGACCATACTGATCTTTTCTGGTCATTGTCCCGTTTTTGAAAGCCTCATATCCTGCTGCATGGTCGTTCACCGGGTTTGTTTTTTTGATGTATAATTTCACCGGGGTGTTCAGCAAGGTTGGTGGCTTTGAGGAAGAGCACATATCTTTTAGCTAGTTTTTTTTCTGCAGAAAGATCGAGTTGTACAAATCCTCCCTGCCACAGATCGTTATCGAGGTATCTTGAAACAGCGAAAAGCCTGTTACCGGTATATGCCAGGGAGAGCTGAGCATCTATGCCCTGTTCGTTGTTTTTGTAGAGCAGTGTGAAATTGGCTACATGCGCTGCCTGGCCGGTGAGCCTCCTGGTTTGATCCACATTTTTCAGCAATACTTTATCTGAGGCCTGAGGATCAGGATTATTGTAATAAAAAAGTTTAGGGGTTGTGATGGATGAGTTGGTATAAGTGTAATTCAGTTTGAAACCGAATGAATAGATATATTTGGTGAAATCCAACTCTGCGCCGTAGTTGGTGGCATCACCAAAATTGTTGGGCATATAGAAAGAGCCCTGTCCCTGGAGAACCATTCCAAACTCGATGGGGTTTTGGATCTTTTTGTAGAATGCCCCGATCATGAATTGTTCGGTTCTGTTAGGGAACATTTCGTACCGTATATCGATATTATGCGCTACAGTATGTTTCAGCTCAGGATTGCCGGCTTCGACGAATTCTTCATTCAGGATGCGGTAGGGAACGATCTCAAAGAATCCCGGGCGGTTGATGGCCTTGTAATAAGCAGCCTTGATACTTTTTTCGGGTGTCAATTTCAGTTTGATATGCAGGGAAGGCAAGATATCGGTATAGTCCTGTTCGCTTTCATTCTTTACGCCTGCAGTAGGGAATTTGAGCAGGTAGCTTTGGTTGGTATGCTCCAGTCTGGCGCCTGCCAGTATCTCGAATTTGTCGGTACTGATCCTGCCCTGGAGATATCCGGCAGTGATCTTTTCTGCAGCATCGTAGTTCAGGGGATTTCCCACGGAACCAAATGGAGTGAACACCATGAATTTGATATCGCTGAATTTTTTCCAGTCGATGCCCTCGATCAGGTTATTTTGTTGACCGGCTGGTTTGGATTCATCCAGTGGGCGAAAATCGTACTGGTTAAAGAAGTTAGCCCTTTGTTTATCCCGGTACATACCACCGGCTGAAATAACAGGAGTGAATTTTGGATTGTTGACATGATAGCTGACATTGAGATAGCCGGCTTTGTCTTCATCTGTATTGTGTTCCCATCTTCTTTCTGCGCCTCCAAGAGTGACCACCGATCTGGGATTTTCAATATTGTTCCTGGCAGTGGTGACCAGGTGAATGGAAGTATTGTCCGGTATTTCGTTAGAGGCTTTGGAGTAAACTGCCGACCAGTCAGCTACTATTTTGTTTCCCAAAAAATGATGGATGCCTTTTAACGTACTGTTGATGATTTGCTGGTGCGTATGGCGGAGGCGTGTATCGTAAGACAGGTTATAGTTGCCTTCGGCAGGGTTATAGCCGATGGTGAAATCCGTTTTTCGTTCTTCTCTTACCTGGGCAGCGGTGAGGTTGAGGAGCGCATTATACCATTGGAACTGATGGTTGGGCGAAAGGCGGTAGTCAAGCCTGGCATGTACACCGGCCCGGACTTGTTCTTCCGAAAAGTTTCGGTTGTTCACGACCGTGAGTACGGGAAGGTTAGAAGCATCACTGGTAGCTGTGGTATAAGGGAAGTCCGTACTGTTACTGCCTCTCAGGCTGTTTTGGTAAGTGCCTGCAATCAGTACGCCCAGTTTGTTTTTGAAGAATCGTTGACCGGCCGAAACACCTGCATAGATATTGGGCCTGAACGAAGCGTCTTTGGGGTTGAGATAATCGGGGTTGAAATCCCTCGGCTTTGCAGGGTATTTGCTTCCCAGGAGCTCGTAAGGGGATTTGGATTCCCGCAGATCTTTATTGAAAGTTCGGAATGGCCTGTCGAAGAATAAGGAATTGACCCCGGTAGCAATATTGGCCGATACCTGTAGTTTTTCGGGGGCGTCTTTCATAACGAGGTTCACGGCTCCACCGATGCCATCCCCTTCCATATCTGGCGTGAGGGATTTGAACACTTCCAGTCTTTCCAGCATTTCCGCCGGGAAGATATCGAGCGGTACAAACCGGTTCTTGTTGTCCGGGCTGGGAATTTTTACCCCGTTGATCAAAGTATAATTATAGCGCTTGTCCATTCCCCTGAGCAGGGCATACTGTCCATCACCGGTATTGTTCCTCTCAACGGTAATGCCAGATACCCGTTGGATCACATTGGCTACGGTGAGATCAGGCGAAATTTCTATGGTTCTGGCAGACACGATATTCAGCACCTTGCTGGACGCTTTTTCCCGGTTCCTGGCAGCGGCATCTCCATTTTTGGAGCCTGTTACTGTGACCTCATTCAGGGAGGTTCTGGCCGTTTTCAATTCAAAGTCCACCGATTGGCGTTGCTGGTCCAGTTTTATTTTTTTTGAGGAAGTATGAAAACCGACCATCGATACAACCAGATCGTATTCTCCTGCCGGGATGTCTTTGATGGTAAAGCTGCCATCGAGACCTGAGACGGCCTGGTATTTAGTTCCTTCTATCCTGATCAGGGCGCCGGTGATCAGCTCACCGGTTTCTTCAGAAATGATCGTTCCGCTGATCGAATTGGCCATGACGGAAAAGGAAAAAAGGAATAGTGAAAAAAAGATTGGGAGTATTTTTCGCATATAAAATTTTCTACTCCGCAAAAATGTGTAAACGGGTAAAGGGATCTTCACAATGGCCGTGAACAAAAAGTGAACAGCCCTTTTGGGGGCGTGAACTAACTGGCAACAACTGTTAACAATGAATAGCTACCGTTTTGATAATCAGGTGATTTGACTGTAACAAAAACGCCATTAAGTAATTATTAAGACCCGCCTTTGCTAGGAAATATTTTGAATGAAGGCGCCGAGATTTTCGCCTTTATCGAGCTTGAATTTTTTACGAAGGCGGTATCGGGTCACTCTTAAACTGTCCGGGGAAATACCCAGGAGGGTAGACATATCACCGGAGTTGATATTCATCTTTATGAGTGCCACGAGGCGGAGGTCATTGGCGGTAAGGTCATTGCAGATCCTTCTCACTTTTTCAAAGAAGCTTTCATGGACCTGCTCGAAAATATTCCTGAATTCGTCCCAATTCTGATCCTGGTTGAAATTGATGTCTATTTGCTGGATCAGTTGTTGCATTTGCTTTTTCTGGTCTCTTTTATCGTCCCTGACCATTTTTTCGAGGGTGTCATGCAGGTCTTTGAGGACCTGATTCTTCTGGATGACGTGAAGGGTGTAGGCGGATAATTCCTGGGTTTTCATTTCGAGGCTTTTCTGCAGCACATCTTCATGAAGCTGTTTATTCTGCAGGTCTTTTATCATCAGCTCACTATGTGCTTTATGGATCTGATCGTTCTGGTCGCGTAGCAGTCGCTCGTTCCTGATCTTGAGCCTTTGACGGCTGATGATCAGCGAGCCCATGACAATGAGTAGCAGCACTACAATGATGGCGGCGATGGTGAGAATGGTGGTATTTCGTCTGACGATCTTCAGTCTTTCAATTTCTGCATCTTTCTTACTGAGGTCGTTCAATGCCTGTAGGAAGGCGAACTGTTTGTTATTTTCGCTGGAATATATGTCCAGCAAGGATTTTCGGCTCAGCTCCTGGTAATGGAATGCGCTGTCGCCCCTGTTCAGGAGATGCCAGGCTTTGGCCATGTCGCGATAAGCGGCGCTTAACTGGTAGGTTTCATCGCTCTGAAGTGCTTGCTGAAGGGCCTCCCGGGTGAATTGAAGCGAGGCTTCAACACGGCCTGTTTTACGCAGCACATCCCCCAGATTATTATATACCTCGATGATATTGGGTGTTTTGTTGTACTGTTTATACAGCGTGAGCGCTGAATTATAGTAGTGATGGGCGGAATCGTATTTTTCAAGGTCTTCAAAGATGCTGCCCAGGTTTTCATAGATGGCTGCCATTCCTTCTTTATTGGCCGAGCTTTGATAATGTGCCAGGGCTTTGCGTTGAAAATAGAAGGCACTGTCGTATTGTTTTGTTTTTTCGTACAGGTGTCCGATGTTACCGTAGGTAATGGCCAGACCTGAATTGGAGGATTGGGTTTGAAAGATATCCAGGGCGGCATCGAACTGGCGACGGGCTTCTGGGATCTGCTTATTATAATAATACAGCTTCCCGATATCATTGAGGGTTTCTGCTAATTGTTCTTTATTGTTCGATTCCCTGAACTGGGTACTGGCTTGCAAATAAAAGTCGAGAGATTGAGAGTAATGACCCATATGAAAACAGACTTGTCCCATTTTTTGCAAGACCTGCCCGGCGGCTTTTTTATCTCCTTCTTCGGTTATATGAGCGTATTTTTTCTTGAGGTCTAAAAAAATAGAATCGGGATGGCGGTTGCTGACCAGCTCGGGGTATGAATGGGTATCTTCCAAATCGATCTGGGCAAAGAGGGGGTTGAGACCAGCCAGCAATAAAGCAGGCAGGATCCAATAGTGAAGGCGGAGAGGCAATTTCATCCCGGGCAGTTTTAAGCCTACAAATAAAAAGGACGAATATTAAGTAATTGTGAACAGGGGGCGAAAGAAGGAACTTTACAGTAATTGATGAGGGAAAGATCGGGTTACTGAAATCCCTAAATACTTGTAATATTGTCTTTCGGCCGGCTTTTGACGATTTTTAATACAAGTCAGGCTGGAAGTGAAATTGTTATTATCAAGAGACAGGCTACATTTGATCAATTCAGATGTGTGGACTTTGCGTATACTTGATGAAAATAAGTATGAGATCATTAATCGGGGGGGGGGAAGGTGAAATTGTATTAACTAACGATCTGATTGAATTTCTAACTCGCTTTTATAAAGGGAGTGTTTTCGATGAGGAAGGCCTGTATCAATGGCATGAAGAAATTCTTAAGGATGCAACTACATAAAAGCTGAATAGGACGCAAAAACCCTGGTTATGGCCAGGGTTTTTTGTTGGGGGGAAGATCTGACAATATTGATTGGACACCCTAACTCATCATCCTCAATAGTTTCTGACAGTAGTTCCAATCTCTCGAAAAAAAACTTGCGCAACCAGATAATTGCGCGTATATTAGCAACCAGATGGTTGCAAAAATGCCCCGAGATGGAAATAAGAAGAGATATATTTCAAGCTATTGCCGACCCAACCAGGCGGGCCATTATTACCCTGATTGCCTTGCAGGCCATGACGCCTAATGCCCTTGCCGAACATTTTAATACGAGCAGACAGGCCGTATCAAAACATATCAAAATATTGACAGAGTGTGAGCTGGTGAAGCAAGAGCAGCAGGGTAGGGAGATCTATTACTCACTCCAGATCCAAAAAATGAAAGAGATCGATATTTGGTTAGACCAATTCAGAAAGCTGTGGGAAATCCAATTTAGCCAACTTGACACTGTATTAGCAACAATCAAAAAACAAAGAAAATGACAAAGGACCTCCAATTCGATTTTACGGTTGACAAAGCGGCTCAGACCGTAGTCATTACCAGGGAATTCGATGCCGAACTTTCATTGGTATGGGATGCTTTTACCACCCAGGAGCTTCTTGATAAATGGGGAGCGCCCAAGCCCTGGACTGCCAAAACGAAACATATGAATTTTGAAGAGGGTGGAAGCAGGTTTTATGCAATGGTAAGTCCGGAAGGCCAGGAGCGCTGGGCGATTCAGAAATATTCTTCCATTACTCCAAAGA
>JAGIAP010000278.1 GCA_017744805.1 Chitinophagaceae bacterium
GAGATAATACTGATAATGTTCCTGCAGCAGGTCTGCTTCCTTATCTGCACTGCTGCATTGGATGAACGATCTCGACCAGAATTGATGCCACCAGTTGAGATGGCTGTTCCTCATCGCCTGCGGAGTGATCGTTTTCGCTTTTTCCAGTATTTGTATGGCCTTGTTGGCAATATCGACCGTTGAATCAAAACTGGCGGCAGTGGACATCAACACACGATGCTGCGGCGAAGCAGACAGCAGCAAACGCACCAACCCTTGCTCATCCTGTACAGTACTGGCATTGCCATCGGCCCTGATAGCCACTGCAGAAGCACAGTAATAATCGCCCTCACGGAACTGTTGGGTAAGAACAATGATATTGTTTTTGGTAAATGCCTTCGATAATGCCCTGTGATCCCCCCTGCGCATATCCGGCTTACGAAGGGAAGAAAGAAATACCTGCACCGGTAGTTTCATTTTTCGATTATCCTTCACTGTTATAGTCATGATATCTCCTTCGGCCCAGGTGAATATATCAGACTCCAGGCCTTCGCCTTTCACCTTTACCATAGCATCGTAACAATCCAGGTGCTGGGTAAAATGCGTTGCATTGAAAACGGGGGTGCCAAAATCGATGCTCACTGCTCCTACTCCATTGCAGTAATCGGTATGTCTTTCGAAGAAATTATGGGAGGATGAATTGTTGCCAAAAACATCCACCCGGTTGATTTGGAATTTTAAAGCGGAGGGGATGGTCCAGACGAGGCTGCCCATTTTTCCATTTCCTGTAGGCATGCCGTCTTCGCTCCTGGTAACCGGACTGGTATAATGAAGATCGGAGCGTTGTACGATGCTTCGGTAATCAGTAGCAGGCTGGGCTTGTATGGAGATACAGTTGAGTACCTGGAGTAGCAGCAATACGGACTGGAAAAGCTTTATCATGGTGCCTGATTCAATTCCCAATTAACTGAAATGATCCACCTCCAGGCACCATGATCTTGGCTAACTACTAAACAATCTTAACCAGTCCCTTGATTATTCCTGATGCACAAGTTTTCTGCTGTAGTATTTGCGGGCCATCAGGGCAATCGGTAGCCCGATCATCACCATCAGGATGGCAATATTGATCAATGCTTTCTCCCAGTTGAATGGCGCCGGCGTTATTTTGGAGAGCGGCACTACTACGCCGTTCATGATCGTCCAGGCCACGATGCCATAGAGCAATCCCCAGAGTACGGGCAGGCGCCGGAGGAACGGGAGATAGGGAAAAAGAAGAAAATAGACTGTGGCGAACATCATCGCAAAACAATAATGGA
Organism: Chitinophagaceae bacterium; assembly: GCA_017744805.1. Taxonomy (GTDB): domain Bacteria; phylum Bacteroidota; class Bacteroidia; order Chitinophagales; family Chitinophagaceae; genus Pseudobacter. The sequence goes on from JAGIAP010000278.1 coordinate 1,296, forward strand.
AGATCAGTCCTACCAGGGCCATCCCTACTCCGCCTTCGTATGCGGATTTGCCTACAGCTCCGCTGGCAACGCCCTGCAGTAGCCTGATCGGCCTGAATGAACCTGAGTAAACGCCGCTCACGGTGATAGCGGAAATGATATCCAGGGTGCCGGCCACGAAGCCCGCCAGCAATATGGCCCTGATCAGGGAACCGCTGGCTGTTTGGGCATGACCAGATGTGGTGATGGTTGACATAAACAAGGGTTTCACTAAAGTTATCATAATGTGGCAAGGGCCTTGCCTCAAATCAACCAACAACCGCCCGGGGTAGACGAATAACAGTTTCTATGGAAAGTCAATCCTGTTCCAGCGCCCGCAGCACCAGCTCCTTGTAGCTTCTCCCTATCGGGATCAGCTTCCCGTTCACCTCCACATCCGTTGCCGTAAAGGCATCGATCTTGTCCTTGGCCACAATGAAACTGCGGTGAATACGCAGGAAATTATTCCTCGCCAGCAGTTCCTCTATCTGCCCCAGTTGGAATTTGGTAAGGATGGTCTTGCCCTTTGTAGTGATCCGGATATATTCTTTCAGGCTCTCGATATAGAGCATTTCATCGAGGTAAACTTTTACCCGTTTCTTGCTCACATTGAAAAAGAAATAAGTGCGCACCGGAGTGGATATGGCAGGTGTTTCGGGCAACTGCCCTGCAACCTGTTGGGCTTTCAGTTTGTTCACGGCCATGAGGAAACGACTGAACTCGATGGGCTTCAGCAGGTAGTCCACCACGTTATGCTCATAGCCCTGCAATGCATATTCCTGGTAGGCCGATGTGATGATCACTGCGGGCGGATGTTTCAGGGACCTGAGAAAATCGAGCCCCTTCAGTTTGGGAAGATGGATATCGAGAAAGATGAGATCGATCGGTTCTTTTTGAAGGGTTTCCAGCGCATAGATAGCATCGTTACAAACGCCTTTCAGTTGCAGGAAAGGTATTTGCTGGATATAATCCTTCAGCACTTCCGCTGCCAGGGGCTCATCTTCCACTATGATACAACGATAGATTTGCATGACTGTTGAGATGAATGGTAAGATGTACTTTGAAGGTATTGGGTTGATTGAATACTTCGAGGGTATGGTGTGCATACATCAGCTCCAATTGTCTGCGCACATTGCTGAGCCCGATGCTGTCCGTTACTTTATCCTTTCCATTGTCTTCCTTGGTGTTCTCGATAGTAAAGGTAAGGATCCCATTTTTCAGTGTCAGGGAGATATGCACGTAAGAATCGAATCGGGTCTCACTGACGCCATGCTTGAAAGCGTTTTCCACAAAAGGTAGCAATAACAAGGGCGCCACCATCTGGGATTCACTATCCAGTTCCTTGTAGAACGTGATGGTGAGGCGATCGCTGTAGCGGATCTTTTCCAGTTCCAGGTAATCGTCCAGCATTCTGATCTCTTCCGTGAGCGGGATCAGGTCCTTATTGCTTTCATAGAGCATGAAGCGCAGGAGCTTGGAGAGCTTCATCACCACTTCGGGCGTGTCTTCGGATTTCTTCCGGGCCAGCGCATAGATATTGTTGAGGGTATTGAAAAGAAAATGGGGATTGGTTTGGTTGCGCAGGTATTTGAGCTCGGTAGCATGCTTTTCGCGAAGGAGCTTTTTCTCCCGGTCCTTCCCCGCCAGTTGGATCCGGCCCAGTCGAAGGGCCACGGCCAATCCGGCTGCAAAACCGATATCCATCACGGCCAACAGTGTGCGGCTGATATCGAATAAACCTTTTTGCGTCATCAGGTTATAGGCAACGTATGGGATCACGTAATAGTCGAAGATCATCCGGTATACCAGCACAGCCAGGATGCAGGCTGCAGCGGCCACGGCCAGGTTCTTCCAGAGCTTTCCTTTGTCCTCCAATATCCTGGTCACGATCACATACATGAGAAAATAGGCCAATGCCATCTTGGGGATATCCAGAAGCAGGATGATCTTGAGGCAGATCCACCATTGATCCCATTGGGTGAACTTGTGCAGCAAAGGCTCCATCCACACCATTTCGAGTAAAGTGGCCTGCAGGGTGTAGATGAACCAATAGCAGCAATGAAGTAAGAACCTTTTCATGTGTCCTTAAAAATCGGAAAAATAATCTGGCAGTCCGAAAAAAACATACCGGCGGAAACCAGCAACCGCCAAACAACCACCTTCGCGGTATCATCGGGGATACTTATCTTTAAGTCTCCATCCCTGAGGTCCATAACAAAACCAGATGTTATGGCCATCAATCTGCTACAGCGGTTCCAATTGAACCAGGAAAAAGAGAATTTTGAAACGGTAAAGGAAAGCATCAATAACGGCGTCGTTTTCAGGGGCACCAATCTCTGGGTGTTGATCTTTGCCATCTTTATTGCATCCCTGGGCCTGAATGTGAATTCACCGGGCGTGGTGATCGGGGCTATGCTGATCTCCCCGCTGATGGGGCCGATCCTGGGTATGGGCTTCAGCCTGGCGGTGAACGACCTGCCACTTCTCCGAAAATCCCTGCGGAATTTTCTATTTGCCACCGCGGTGAGTCTTACAGCCTCCACCCTGTATTTCCTGATCTCTCCCCTGAATGAGGCGCACTCGGAACTGTTGGCCCGCACTTCTCCCAATATATATGATGTGTTGATCGCATTGTTCGGTGGATTGGCAGGTGCGGTGGCCATTTGCAGCAGGAACCGGGGAAATGTGATCATCGGGGTGGCCATTGCCACGGCATTGATGCCTCCGCTTTGTACAGCAGGTTTTGGATTGGCCACACTCGATTTCCAGTTTTTCATCGGCGCTTTTTATCTGTTCTTTTTGAATACGGTCTTCATTGCCTGGGCCACCCTGCTGGCTGTTCGCTTCATGAAATTCCCTATCCGCCATAAAGAAGATGAAAAAGCTGAAGCCCGCTCTCAACGGATCACCTGGCTTATCGTGATCCTGACGCTGGCGCCCAGTGTCTATTTTGGCTGCCTGGTGGTGCAGAAGGCAAGGTTTGAAGAGCGGGCTTCGTTGTTCATAGACAAAGAAGGGAATATCGAAGGGGATTACCTGCTCAGCAAGAATATTGACGCAGATAACAACAGCATCACGCTCGTATATGGCGGTAGGCAGATCGATTCTGCACAGATCATTGCCCTGCAGAAAAGATTGTCTGCCTATAACCTCGGCAATACCAGCTTGCAGGTCAGGCAGGGCTTTGCCGCCATCTCTGAAACGGATTCCAAAATGAAGGACAATATGAATGCCGCCATCAATGCGCGCAAAGCGGAAGCGAGCTCCCTGCAACTGGTCATCGACAGCCTGGCAGCACAAACTGCCCTGAACGAACAGGTGTATAAAGAATTGAAAGCACAATACCCTGAGCTGGGATCAGCCTTTCTACAGCAGGGCATCAACCGCAACGATAGCAGCGGCACTACTACCTATATGGCCGTATTGAGCATGAATAAAGCACTGGCCGGCGCAGATCAGCAAAAGCTGCAACGCTGGCTGGAAGCGAGATTGAAAACGAACAATGTGCGCATCGTGCTGGAGCAGGTTCCATCGGAGAACCGTCGCCCGCGTCCACGATAGTAACGAGTACACACAAACGAATTACAACCAGATCCGCAGGCCCAGGTTGGCTCCCAGTCCACCGATATTGATATAGGATTTCAGGTCATTGGCCGGCGCATTATCGTTCTTGTAATGCGTTACAGTTCCGGTTGTGCCTGTAGGTGTGTTTGAGCTCTGATCGAGAGTGGTCACATAATCCGTGTTGCGCTCGGCCACACTGAGATCATTGATGTCGCGGTTGATATCATTGCCGATCTGCTGACCAGTATTCATATTGATCAGTTTCGTATTCTCATGGTAGTTGGTCACTTCCTTGCTCTTGCTTTTTACAGGCACATTCCTGTATTCTGCTTCAAGGAAAAGACCGAGTTTGGAATTGATCTTGTAATTGCATCCCAGGGCTCCCTGGAAACCGAAGGTGACGCTGGGCTTGATCTCTTCCTTGCGATGGATGGCGGTCTTCGCCACAATATAGGATGGCTGACCGGCCACAGGACTGGTTTTGCTCGCATCCGTTTCAATGTACAATCTTCCCCAGGCAGGCACTACAAATCCAAATCGCACATAGGGATTGAACTTTTCGTATCCCGGGCTAAGCACTATGCTGGGCGCGATATCCACGGCCTGTACATTACCCTTCGATTCTATCTTCCCTACCTCAGTATCCGTGCCCTGGATAGTGGTTACATTTCTTGTCATCAGGTTTTTCTTACTGCTGAAATAATTCACGGTGAGCTCGATGGAAATATTTCTGTTGATCATATAACCAACACTTGCACCCCCACGCACTCCTTCTCCATAGGATCCGGTGAGCACTTTCTCGCTAAGTTTAGTGGTGGCACCCGTGTTGGGATTCACGGCGTCATGTTCATCCCTGGGAGGATAAGGGCCTACATCCGGGAACTGACCGGGGGATACACTGAAGAAGTAGCCTCCTGCCACTTTTAGATAGAACCCCTTGTTGCGTGATTGAGCATTTACCCCTGCGGTAAATGACATGGTTGCAATTGTAATCAGGAGAATACGGCGCATATAAAATTTGTTTGGTGAACAATATTTCAGATGAATGCAAAAATGCGGTATCGCATTTTGCCGATCCTCTACAGTGAGGGAGAATGGAGTGGTATACAAATGTAAATAAAAAAGACCGGTATCCATCTTGCAAAATGAATGCCGGCCTTTTTATATCGCTGGTATATAAGCGCTATTTTATTTTCAGGTTCTTCTTTTCGAGATGCTGGTGCAGCAGGATCAACACATCGCTTTTCGCTTCTTCCGATCTGAATACATCGGCACACCAGTAATAGGCTTTCACATCATAACCATTCTCATTCACTTTCGTGAACAGGATCTGTGGCTCCCGGTCCTCGAATACGAATTTGGAATCACGGATCGCTTCTTTGACGGCAGAGGACACGGTTTCCATATCCTTGCTTCCACTGACGGAGATATCCGTTTCCAACCTGATCTGGTTATTGGACAAAGTATAATTCACGATCTGCTGCCCCAGGATATCACCATTGGGAATGATCACTTCTGCCCCATCGGCCGTCATGAGGGTGCTGGAACGAAGCCCGATCTCGCGCACCCTGCCGGTCTTATCCCCCACTTCCACTGAATCGCCGATCTGCAGCGGCCTGTCGAAGATGAGGATGATGCCTGAAACGAAATTGTTGACGATATTCTGCAAACCCAGACCGATACCAACACCCAGTGCACCAAGTACAATAGTGATCTTGTCTACCGGTACCCCCGAAGCGGCCACCGCCAGCAGGTAACCCAGGCAAAGCAGTATCAGCCTTGCGATCAGCAGCCTGGATCGCTGGGCTTTATTGTTGACCTCATCATCATTGCCGGTATCGCCGAAGAAATAGCCAACATAACGTTGAAGCAAATGCGCTATCCAGATGATCATGAAGAACAGCAACACCCCACCCAATGTAAAGCTGGCATTGCCGATACTTCTTTCATGTGCCAGGAAATCGGATAATCCACTCAGTACAGAGGTATAGATATTCAGGTTGGTAGTGAATACCATCAGCCAGAGCACCACTACCAGGAAGAGCAGGGGTTTGCGGAAACCATTCAGTACAGGCTCATGATCAAATTTAGTGGTTACACCACGCTTGATACGGCTGGTGATGATCTGCAGCAAGATCGCTTCCATGGCGATCTTGCTGAACACAGCCAGTCCGATCGCCTGCGTGAAGGAGAAGATGGCAGCATTGCCGAGTATCTGTGCCAGGGAGAACCTGCCCCAGATATTGCAGAGAATGCTCAGGATATTCATCGCATTGTGCAGGATGATCACGAAACGAAGGAATCCCTTCAATTGCAGGTTGTCCTTCATGAGCGTGAGGAACATCCAGCCGAATATCACGCTCAGCACATTCAGCAATATCAGCCAGAGACGGACACCGATACCGGGATCGGCCACATGATGCATGAAAGAAAAGAGAATATAAAGCAATACCATCGCCATCCAGTTCCAGAAAAGATTGCGTGGCCATTTCTTCCAGCAAATGATACTGAGGATCACCAGCAACAGGAATTGCATGGATTCGATATAGGCTGAAGGCGCATGCAGATCGAACAAAGGCGCAATGGAGAACATGATGATAAAGGCAGACACGATATATCCGGAAGGAAGGTAACTGAAGTCCAGGTCATTCAGTACGGAAATACTGTTCAGTTTTTTCAGCCTCCTGATATTCCTGAACATCCAGATAAAGAAGATGGTGCCGATCAGTAAGAGGAAAAGGCGCTTATTACCACTGTCTTTGAAATAATAACGAAGTGCTTTCTTTTCGCCATCATAGGCCTTACCGAATGAGGATTTGGCTAATGCGCTCAATTGAGTAGTATCTTTTTCCCACAGGTAATTGTATTCTTTCCCAAAGATGCGAGCCGCGGATGTGTCCAGCAGGCTATTCACTCTTTCCAGCAACTGCGCGGCGGTGATGGCATGGGAGGAGTTCTTGGTTTGCAGTAGATTGATGGTGGCAATGCTTTCTTTGAGATGATTGGTACTCTTTTTCCAGTTCTGCCGCATATCTTTCAACTGCGCACTGAATTGCTGGCGGATTGTGGAATCCCTGAACAGTTGCCGCAACACGGTATCCGACCTGAAAGCTTTCAGGCTCTCTTTGAGGCC
>JAGIAP010000279.1 GCA_017744805.1 Chitinophagaceae bacterium
ATTTTACCATTGGCATTCGGCAGCCTGATGGCAGGCGCAGGCAAACCGATCTGAAGTTTATGCTGATTATCCAGGCGGGTTGCCATATTGAGCCCTGAAGGTGATTGCTTTAAACGATCATCCAATATGCCGATCAAATCTTGTGCAAGGGCCAATGGAATATCCATATCTCCCATCCTCTTTTTCAGGGCATACAGGCTGATCCACGAAGAAGGGTTCTCTTTTATAAAATCCTCGTACCTCTTATATATCCCCTTTTTGGCATCCTTTCTACGCTTTATGGAAAATTGTATATACTCCTTTGAGCTCATGATATCGGCCGGAATCCCCTTCTCTTCCTTTACGATCTTTCCTATTATACTATTGTAATACTGCTGAGCCGGCTGGAGCATTTCGTTCAGAAATGCATATTCATAGTTAGTAGCCGAGTTCAATACACGGGCATTATTGAAGGAGTCTGCTGATACCACCAATATGGAATCACCGGTAAGGAACAGATCTATTTCATGCGTCCACAAAAAAAGACCTCTTTCATCTTTCAGCCGCAATTTAGATTGGCTGGGCTCTTCCCCTTCAATAAAGTTGAATTCATATTTACCATTTCTCACCAACGAGGAGTCTACTGAAATGAACTTATGATCCAGTAAAGCGTATTGATATAAATACACTTTTTCAAAGCTGGAAGGCCCATCAAATTTACCGATGATCGTCTGGCTCTTAGCTGAGGTTATCATCACAATAACAAATACAGTGAAGGCAATTATCCTTTTCATACGAATCAGTTTGTTCATTATCAATATGGGTTTTGTTGATAACCATAATCCCCTACCAGTACGCTATGCAGCGGACATGCGAACCGGGGGTCATTGGGTGGAAGTGTATAGGTAATCCCGTCCACTTTCCTGACTACGGAAATATTCCTTCCTTCCAGGTTCTGTCTTTTAATATCGATCCATCTCAGCCCCCGGAACACGAGCGATTTCTTTCTTTCTTCCAGGATGAGGTTCAGCGCTTCTGCGGCTGTAGCGGCGGTGTAAGGGACAAATTTTCCTGTAACGAAACGCGTTACCAACAAGTCGTTCAGATCTTTGAGCGCTTTTTCTTTTTCTCCCTTCCTCGCATAACATTCTGCCCTGGTAAGGAAGAACTCGTCCACCATCATGATATTATTGCTTGGAGAATATTCAGCGCCATATATAGAACTGTAATACTGATAATAATCACCCGCTTTTCTGAAATATGCCCGGGGCCTGAGATCATCCGGCGCATAGCTCGCTATCAGATTGGAATCAACATAAAAGATATTCCCGGTAATCACCGGGTCATAGAACGACCGGATACCAGCAGGAAGGATCTCCAGCATTTCTTTATTGAAATTTTTGAAAGGAATGACAGATCCGATAGCCACTTCGGCGGGATCATTATAATTCAACAATTCCGATTCATAACTCAACAACTCATTGCTGTAAACCCATGCTGAATCGTAAGCCCCCATGGACAAATGGATCCTGGCCAATAGCCCCATGGCATTTATCTTGTTTATTTCGTCTCTCAGCGGATAACGCACTTCTAAAAGGTCGTAAGCGGTACGGGCTTCTTTGAGGATATACGCATACAACTCTTTCAGCGTGGATCTCTTCAATTTATTTCCGAAATAACTATCCTCATCTATCGGCATTCCCAGATCGCTTGCGGCGGTTGCCTCCTGGTAAGCCTTGCAATATGTCCAGGCCAGGAATATATAATTGCTGGCGCGGAGATAATGGCATTTACCTTCCAGCTTGTTATACTCAGCCTGGTTAGTGGCTGTTCTTTTTACTTTACCCAGTAATTCCAATGAAGCATTGGCCGTTTGAATGGATCTATAATTGGGCGTAATGGGCTCGGAAGTGATTGCCCATGGACTGGTCACTTCGTAGTTCCAGTGTTTGTAGAAGTACCGGGCCTCTTCTTTAAAGGTTGTTTTGAAAACAGGAATAAAATATTCGTCGGCTCCCTGATGATAGCTCGCTTCCGCATTGTTCCGGGCAAAATTGGAGAGCCGGCCAATATCTTCCAATGAGGTGGGCACCCGTTGTGTAGGGTCTGGGTTCTTATCCAAAAATTTATTGCAACTACTCATCAACAAGCTGCAAAACAATACCGGTAATATATAATATTTCATCTTTTTGATTTGGAGATTAGTATTCCTGGTTAAAAGCCTATGTTCACTGTAAAGGCATAATATTTTTCTTCACTGTTCCAGGTCATGAAATTGAGGTTACGGTAGTCGTATCCCTTACCGTTAGCTGTCCAGATCTTTCCCAGGTTCTGTGCATTGAACGCCAGGTTCAATGTTTTCAATTTCCGTATTGGGATGGAATAATTCAACTGCACATTATTGAGACGGATCACTCCCCCTTTCATGATATTTTCCCGGGAATACATCCGGTAACTGAACCAGCTTTTATTTTCAGGCACCGTGTATTCGGGGATCTCTGTATACGCTTCATCTCCGGGTTTTTGCCATCTCCTGTAAAATGCATTGGATAGCGCAAAGTAGTTGAGGTTATCCGTCGGATACTTGAAATAGTGCCCCAGTTCCGCCTGCAGTGATACCAGGAGCGACCAGTTCTTGTACCGGAAGCGGTTATGGAAAGCACCGGTAAAGGTGGGAGTGCCTGTTCCGTAATTCCTGATACCCTCAAAGCCTTTCGCGTTCTTGACAATATAACTCAATAAGGTAGTGCCATTATTGAATACCTGTCCATCATATTCAACTTCATATTCTCCTTTATTATTCAATCCCATTTTCCCATCGAAACTGATAATGGAGAAAAGGGGCATTTCAGAGAACAATGCAGGAAGGGTGGTTAAAGAAACCCCATCGTTCTGCAACATCATTCTAAGATTCTCTCCATGTGTATACGTATTGGGATAGTACTTCACTTTTTCTTTCATATGTGCCGTACTGAAAGTAATATCATAATTGAATGACCTTCTATCCACTATTTTAGCCATCAAACTGATCTCATACCCTTTTACGTTCATCTTACCGGCATTGGCCACATACTGGGAAGCCAGAGCCTGAATGGGATCTACGGTGGTGGAGAGATAGAGGTCTCGCACATTCTTCAGGAAGAAATTGGTGAATAGCTGGATGCGATCATCGAATAAACCTATATCGAGCTTCAAATTGGTATGGATGGTTTTCTCCCAGCGGAGTTCCGGATTGGGGGGGATGGCAGGTTGGAAATATCCCGGCAGTTCAGTGAATGCGGAATGATACCCCATACCGGTTGCTATGAGGCGACTACTTTTGGATACATCTACATTGCCTACAAATCCGGATGAGATACCAATGGTGAGGTTACTGACCTGATCGATATTGAAGAATTTCTCTTTGTGCAGGCGCCAGTTCAAACCTGCTGACAAGTTAGGCTTCCATCGTTCATTTATATTCACTCCCAAAATATTCGCTCCATCGCGGCGACCATTGACGTTGAACACCAGTCTTTCGTCATAGATATACGCCAGGCTTGCAGTGGTGGAAATATTCCTTTGTGTAATTTCTCCCGGAGTGAGCCAATACGTTGTATATATCGGGTTCACAAGCCCGCCTACCAGAGAAGAATATACAAGTTGTTGATGAGGGTAACTATAACTGCGGGGCTTATCTATATAACCTACCAGGAATTGTCCATCAGCTTTATTGACAGACTCTGAGATATCGAATGCTCCGTTGAAAACCAGCAAGCCTCTGCCGATCTTCCTTTTATAGTTCAGGTCTAGCCTGCCATTGAAACTATTGGAATAATTACTTCTTATACGGCGGATCTCTCCCCTGGGAAGTTGATAGTTCACGATCCTGCGTGCATAATCGATATTGGCGAAATAAGCGATATTGTACCGGGCATCATAGGATTCTTTTTCTGCACGGTTGGTAGCTGTGGAGGTTTGATTCACGGACTGCAAACTCACAGCCAGTTCCAGGTCTTTCAATGGTGTATAAACGAGCCGGAAATTCTTCGTGTAATTTTCGAGGATGGTGGTGGTATAATTTTGCTTCCAGTCTGTAAGCGGATAATATTTGAGATCACCCAACAAACCGGCGCCAACGGTATCCATATGAATAGGGCTATAATTTATATAATACCCGTATGGTGTACCATCCGGGTTCTGCAAGCCACGAGTAGCCATATAGTTGTTACCGTTCATTAAAGAATTATATGCCGGAGCGCCTGTTTTATTAAAGCTCTTCGTATACGCGATCCCCAGCTCGAGCTTCAATTTATCACTCATCTTAAAGCCGGTGGTCATCCGGATATTGTTCCTGTTGGATTTCTCCTGCAAAGTGCCGGCACGGTCTTCCCTGTTCACTGCCAGCACCCAGGTAAGGTTCTCGCTGCCCCCTGAAACATTCAGAGAATGGGTTTGGGCAAGGCCGGTCTTGTAAAGCAGGTCAGCCCATTGTTGGCGGGGATGGATCGCTTTCAGCCTTTCCATTTTCTGCTTGAATTCCGCTTCGGAAATATGTCCTTTGGCATATTGCCATCCAACAAAATCAAGTTCCGGTACACTGTTGTAATAAGGCAATACGGCGGGCAACGCTTTTCCCCTCTTTTCGGCAATGAAATCGTACACTTCCGGGCCATCGGCCACATCCACTTTCGAAAGGTCCGGCTCAGGAGTAGCACTGATCGTATAGCGATAGTTAACGCGGGTTTTCTGATTGAACTTCGATCCTGTAGTAGTGATAACGATAACGCCGTTTGCCGCCCGTATGCCCCACATGGCAGTGGCTGCCGCATCTTTCAGGATAACGATACTTTCTACATCATTAGGATCAATATTATTGATATCCCCGGTATAGGGGAAATTATTCAAAATGATGAGCGGGTCTGTAGTACCGTTGATGGTGCTGTACCCGCGGATAGTCATATTGAGCACGCTGTTGGGGTTGCCGGAAGCACTGCCGGGCAGCACTTTATTGCTGAAATTGAGTGAGCCGGTCATGCCATTCAATCTTTGCAGAATGGTGGTGCCGGTTTGTTCCATCAACATTTTTTTGGTGATCACATCGGCAGCGCCTGCCATCTCATTGGGCTTTAGCTTTTGATAACCGGTATTGATGACAGTGATCTCCTGCATGTCGCCCGGATTTATCTTCATCACCAGGTTTCCCAATTGCAGCGGCTTGTTTTCGACCGTCAGCTTCCTCACAATGGGCAAATGATCAACCAGGGACAGCTCCAATGTATAATTCCCCGGAGGCACATTAGCAATGGTAAATACGCCCTCTTTATTGGAAGTGCCTCCCCTTTTTCCCGGATTAAGTTGCACCGATACCCCATGAAGAGGCTTCCCCAGCGAATCCACTATCGTTCCTGTAACAGACTGGGGCTCGGGCTGATTGAGCAGGGAGGAAATTTTCTGCCCCCCATCCCACGCAATTGCGCCGGGAGGCGATGGTTTATGGGAAAGGAAAATTGTTCTCCCATGAATAGAATAATTCAACATCTGCTCTTTCAATACGATATCCAATACCTCTTTCAATGGCATATCGGACACTTTGAGGGAAACGGTTTTGGTGCCATTGAATATTCCCTCATTGGCAATGGTCACATAACCGGTTTGGTTCTCAATGGCAGTGAAAACCTCCTTCAATGTGAGGTCTTTGCCGGAAATAGTAAGGCTCTGGGCCATACTGTTCCCATGAGCAGAAAAAACGGCAATCGCCAACAATAATACAGTCAACTTCATCACTAACAGAGTTTGGGCAATGGGCAGGGATAACCTTGAACCATTAGCAGTTTTTTGCATAGATTCGCAAGTGTTTGGTTGTGAAAAAATAGAGATTCAGACCTCGGTTTTGTACCAACTGAACAATTCACCGGAAGTGCTTCGACTCACTTCCGGTTTTATTTTAGCCGTACTTTATATTTTAAGATGATGATTATATGATCGATCCAACTATGGCAATACGGTCAGTTTCCTGCCTTCGAGCTTACAATGAATCCCCAGCTCTTCCAGTCCAGCCAGTAAGCCGTTCAAAGTAATATCCCTGGTCATTTTCCCAACCAGCTTTTTCTTTGGGATCCCTTTTTCGTACACTACTTCTACATCATACCAGCGCTCTAATTGTTTCATCACTTCAGGTAGTGAAGCGCCCTCGAAATTGAATATCCCATTCTTCCAGGCCATCACTTTATCGATATCAACATTGTCTGAAACAATTATCCCTGGCCTTGCTTCAGCATCAGTTGCGATCTGCGCCTGTTGACCTGGTGTAAGCACCCTATCGTCTGCATATCCTTTCAGGCCTTCAGGCAGTATAGCAGTACGGATACTCCCCTGTAGTAAGGTGGTAATGATATTTTCCTCATTGGTGTAAGCTTCTACGTTGAAACGGGTGCCCAATACTTCGATGGCCGCTTTTTCATTTACTCCCACCCGGAAAGGCATCTTCGTGTTTTTGGCCACTTCAAAATAGGCTTCCCCACTCACTTTTACTTTGCGTTCATTCCCCCTGAATATGGCAGGGTATGTAAGCGAGCTTGCTGCATTCAACCATACCAAAGTGCCATCGGAAAGCTGTACCTTGAATTGCCGGCCTTTGGGGGTAGTGATGGTATGGTATATCATTTCTCCGCTGGCCGTATTAGCAGGGCCATAGGCCAATTGTCCGTTGGTCAATGAAACCTGTGCACCATTTTGATCGGCAATAATACCATTGGCAAGGCTATCCAATATTATTTGCTTTCCATCGGCGAGTGTGAGGATGGCACCGTCCTTACCAGGCAAGATATCCGCTGCAAGCGAAGCAGGGACCGATCTTTTTGATGGTGTTGAGAACCACAAATAAGTGCCCGCAGCAATGGCAATGAGCACGGCTGCAGCAGCTACCCAATAGCGGCGTACCGGAGTAGTGCGGCGGACAGGTGGCCGAACGATCTCTTCAAAAAGTTCCTCCGCCCGATTGCCGGTCAATAATGGCAAAGCGATCCTTTCATCATATGCCTCATCGACCATGATGGCATCTATCCGTTCCTTGAAGAATGCCTCATGTTCCGGCAATATGGCCAACTCCATCAATTCCATTCTTTCATGATGGGTGCAGACGCCGGTCTCATATCGATCATACAGGTATAGCAGTCTTTCTTGTGAGCTCATTGTTTGCCGGGCCTTTTACCTGGCCTTCCTGTAAGCTAACACCCGACTGATAAGAGAGGGGTAGTGCAGTAAAAAAAATATTTGATCAGGAAAGCAGCAGCCAGACAGTGAGGGCCGCTCCATGTGCAGAAAGATAGGATCTGATAAAGCGCAATGCTTCCATCATATGCTTCTTCACCGTTTCAGGAGAGATACCAAGTTTAGCAGCAATGGCAGCATGTGTAAGCCCCTGTTCACGGCTTAGCTGAAACACTTCCTGTTGCCGGGAAGGCAGGGCTGCAAGTGCATTGGCGAGTAGTTGCTTCAATTCCCTGAAGGCGGTTTCGTCAAAGGGCTGGGAAGGATCGGCAGGGTCAGGCAATAACCGGAGCAGGTAGGCTTCCTCGTTTGCCTTTTTACGGAAATGATTATACAGGTGATTGCGAACAATACTATTCAACCAGGTGCTGAAATAATCCATATGCCGCAGGCTTTCCCGGTTCACCCATATTTTGATGAAGATCTCCTGTAACACATCTTCAGCCGCAGCGTTGGATTGAAGCATTTTATTAGCTACGTAGTAAATTTTATTCCGGTAATGGTCATAGAGCGTATGAAAAGCATCCCGGTTGCCTTCTGCAACCTGAAGCAATAGCTCTTTTTCGTTGTATGACTGGCCCTCTGGCAATTTTCGATTGTTACAGATTTTTTGCAAACTATTACAAAAACTCCAATGGGGGGCCAATAAACAAGGGAATTTAGTAAGTAAGAAGAATGATATTGGTGTTATGTAATTTCAGTAGACAAGGCATCTTGAAAGTTCAAAGCCTTACGAATGAACTTTATCAAGCCATCCAGGCTCTTCCTGGTGTT
>JAGIAP010000027.1 GCA_017744805.1 Chitinophagaceae bacterium
GTTCTTGAGAGGCGGGATGGTATTCAACGCGGCCACTCCTGTGGGGCTATTGGTGATATGAAGGATCGTGAATTCCAGTTTGGCTACACGTTTTCTGAAAACGCTGTCCTTGCTATTGGCGGATTGAAGGAGGATGGCGCGGATCATTTCCTGCACTACACCAGCCCCTGAATTATCGAAATAACCTCCGTCAACAAAATAATGGATCAACATGCTATCGTTCTGGTTCACACGCTGATTGGCGGGGATCACCTGGTCTATCCGACCGGCGGGACTGATATAAGGAAAGCGAGCGCCCAGGATACTGGCCGTGCTCAAACGCATATCCAGCGTATCATTCAGGGCATCCAACACATCCACACGGTTATTGAATATCTGCCTGCTCATCTTGATATTGGTGACCACGCCCGGGTTACCGTCCTGCATGCGGGTAGTATTGATGCAGAGCACGGGCAGTGGACAAGTGGTATCACCGATACTGAGCAATTCAGACATGGAGCGGCCCATATTGGGCTTGAGTAGCTGCCGGGGGTGGTTGTCTTTTTCCAGTGTTTGTTCCAGTGCTCCTGCTCTATCCGGCAACGTGCTGTTATTGATATGGAAAATATATTTGAGATAATCAGGCCCCAGCATATGCGAAAGCGTGAAACTGAGGAAGTCTTGTTTGAGAAATAATTTTGCTGCATAGAGATAGGACACTGTATCTGTTTCGGGCAATCTTTTCCTTTCATCCAACAGGGAGAAGAAAGTGGCAACACCTACGCCACCACCAGAGGTTCCTGAAAGGCAGAAAAGATGTTTCGAGAATTGGGATGGAAGCCCTTGTGTGGAATCTTCCAGCTTGCCCAATACGGAGGCCGTCCAGTAACCGGAGCGGGATGCGCCTCCGTTGGCCAGTACAAAGTAGAGCGGGTACTTGCCTTTGCTGCTATCGATGGCAGCGCCGCGGCTATTGACCCAGTTATTGAAATAGGTGATGATATCCTGTCTTTTATGGAAGATACCTTTGTTGGCGGTGCTTTCGAATGGCTTCGTTCTTACAAAATGCGTTTCCCTGGAACCGATCAACAAAGCAAGCACGATGAGCAGTACATGGAAATTCACGCTGAACTTCACGCTCACCGCAGCCACGATATTGCCGATACCACCCAGTACGGCAAAGGCCAGCAGCACAAAAGGGAATGGACCGATCATCCTTGCCATGTCCATATCCATGAAACAGTAGCAATAAATACCGAGGCCGATCAGGCAGATGAGATTGAACCACTGGAAATACCCGATCTCTTTCCGGGGAATGCGTACCCAGTCCATGATCGAATAGATGAAACGATGGTAGAGGTCTTTCTTTTCGTCCTCCCCGTTTCCTTTTTTTCTACTCCGGAGATTGATATAGAAAAGATACACAGCATGCAGGAAGAGTAGGGCCCAGAGCAGGTAAAGGATATCCGAGCTGGGAATGATCACTACCAGTGCGGAAGCAAGCAGGAAGGCGGCGATCAGGCAATTGAAAACGAGCCTCTGTTTGGCTGCATCCTTCAATGCGAACTTTTCCACGATCCTGTCGAGCCCGATGGAAATGGCAAGCCCGGGAAGGAAGTACCAGAGCGCCTTTCCGGGCGATATAGCATTATTGCCCAGTGCGGGTGATTGCAGTACCGCCACCTCGATGGCTAACAGTCCGGCATAGCCGATCATTTTAGGCCAGAGATTGAGCCAGGCAACGGGCAATTCAAAATAAGTGGTATTCTCAGTTTTCTTATCGGCTTGATCGGAGGGATGATCCTTTATCAGCTTCAGCAGATGCTCCTGTTGTTTTTTCAATTTGAGGTTGGCGATGATCCGGCTGGAGAACCAGGAAACATAGATCCAGAACCCGATGGCCACCAGGAAGAACATCTTGGCATCATGATTTTCCGCAAAGGCGATGATCAGGTCCTTGCCCTGGCCAAGTATCCAGAAGCACCAGAGGGTGAGGATGATGAATAGGATGCTGGGAAAGAACAGCCAGATGGACTTCAACAGGTGCGAAAGAAATACCAGGAACCTGAGGCCGAGGTATTGCAATGCGCCCGTGATACGCTTGATACGATTCAACATGGAAGAGGTTTTATTTCACAAAAACGCCCGTACGATCATAGATAGTACGGGCGGATTATTGTACAAGATATAAAATCGGATGGATACTACTAATTCTGCTGCGGCTCATTGAGCGTTCTCCAGAGCAGGTCTTTCAGTTCAGACAGTCCCTGGTTGGTGGCAGCGGAAATGAATACATGGGGAATATTCTTCGGAAGCTCTTTGGCAATGGCTTCTTTCAGTTCCTCATCCAGCAGGTCGCTTTTGCTGACGGCGATCACAAACTGTTTGTGCAGCAGTTCAGGGTTGTATTGTTCCAGTTCATTGAGCAGGATCTGGAACTCTTTCATATGATCGCTACTGTCTGCAGGCAGCACGAAGAGCAGGATCGAGTTCCTTTCGATATGCCGCAGGAAGCGATGCCCCAGGCCTTTGCCTTCAGCGGCCCCTTCGATGATACCCGGAAGATCGGCTACGCAGAAGCTCTGGCTGCCACGGTATTCCACCATGCCGAGCTGCGGGGTAAGGGTGGTGAAAGCATAGTCCGCGATCTTGGGCTTTGCCGCAGAGATCACGGAAAGAAGCGTTGACTTGCCTGCATTGGGGAAACCTACAAGACCCACATCCGCCAATACTTTCAGCTCAAGCACCTTGGTGGCTTCAATTCCGGGCTCGCCGGGTTGTGCATATTCGGGCGCCTGGTTGGTGGCTGTGGCAAAGCGGGCATTGCCCAAGCCGCCGCGACCGCCTTTGATCCAAATGATCTCCTGCCCGTCTTCCAGGATCTCGGCTTCCACTTCATCAGTTTCTTCATCACGGGCTACCGTGCCGAGGGGGACTTCGATAATGATATCTTTCCCACTGCGACCTGTACAGTTGTTACCACTGCCGCTCTCGCCATTTTCGGCGAGTACGTTCTTATAATAACGAAGGTGTAATAATGTCCAGAGATTCTTATTGCCACGCAGGATGATATGGCCACCGCGACCTCCATCTCCTCCATCCGGGCCGGCCTGGGGGTTGAATTTGGTACGCATGAAATGTTTACTGCCTGCACCGCCATGTCCTGACCGGCAGAATATCCTGATCTGATCTACAAAATTTGACTTTTCCATTGAAGCCGCGAAGATACGATAATTGAAAGCGATTCAATTAAGGGTGGGGATCATTGATTTTTAGCTGATTTTCAATAGTTTAAAATAGTGTTCAGTTATGTGATCATGTTCATGGATCATGAACATTATTAAAAGTTGAACAGTGGCAATAAATAGCAACAACGAAACGCAGATACTGAAAACTGCCAATGCGGAATTACAAAAGATCTCCGGAGCCAGTATCAGGCATTCCTCTATGACGAAGCACAAGGAGGGCAACCCTGCTGCCATACTGGAGATCAAATTCCGTAAGACCAGGCAGGAGTTCTTTGTGGAAATAAAAAATGAGGTAAGGGAACATACTATCAAGGGATGGGTAGAATTGGTAAGAACTAAAAAAGACCAATGGCTTTTGGTAGCGAGATATATTCCTGCCCCCATCAAAGAGTTCCTGAAGAAGCACGGGTACAATTACCTGGAGATGACAGGCAATTGTTTTATCAGCACAGATCAACTTTTCATAAGTATAAATGATAGGGAAGTGAAACATGTGCTGAAAAAGCCTGAAGGAAAATTGTGGAAGCCCACGGGTTTGAAATTCCTTTTTGTTGTACTGGATGATCCTGGTATGCTGGCAAGTTCTCAACGTGCCATCGCAGAAGCGGCAGGCATTGCATTGGGAAATATCAGCAGTTTCCTGGAAGAGCTGCGGCAAAGTGGATACCTGGTAGCTGACGGGAAGCTGGAAAAATTGCAACATCGCGAAAAGCTAGTGGACCGCTGGGTAGAAGCGTTCCATATGACGTTAAGGCCCAAACTGATCAGAGATAAATTCAGGTTTATCAGTACAGAAAAACAAAAAGCCTGGACTGAAGTGGAGTTGCCGGGTCTTTATTGGTCTGGCGAACCTGGTGCTGATCTTTACACTAATTTTCTTGTGCCTGAACATTTCATGCTCTATACAGCCCTGCCAACAACTGAGCTGATAAAAGATCTAAAGCTGATCCCTGATACAAACGGCAACCTGGCGGTGCTTGACAAATTCTGGGGCGAATGGAAATCAGAAACGGCAGTACCTTATGCGGCACCGTTATTGCTTGTGTATGCCGAATTGAAGAATAGTCTCGATAGTCGCAACTGGGAACTTGCGGAGAAAATAAAAAGCATGCTTTTGAATGGGAACTAATTTGCCGGACTGAGCTTGCGGGATGATCACTTCTTTATTTCATTCCATGTTTTATACAAAATATCCTGCGCTGGTCTGTCTGCGGGAATCTCGCGCAGGGGCTCAACCGGTTTCCAACTTTCATACATCTCCTTTGGTAATGCCTGATACAGGGCTGTGCCAGCGGTTTTCCAGTTGATCATCTCATCACTTACCTCTTTCACGATCTTTCCGGGATTGCCTACCAGCAAACTTCTGGCAGGGATCTGCTGATCAGCCCTGATGACGGTGAGCGCGCCCACTACGCATTCATCACCCAGGTCCACATTGTCCATGATCACACTATTCATACCGATCAGGCAATTCTTCCCGATGGTGGCCCCATGGATAATAGCCCCATGGCCGATATGTGCCCCTTCTTTCAAGAGAACGGTGACGCCTGGGAACATATGGATGGTACAATTCTCCTGCACATTGCATCCATCTTCGATCACGATCCCGCCCCAGTCCCCGCGGATAGCGGCTCCCGGGCCAACATACACATTCTTTCCGATGATCACATTGCCGGTAACGGCAGCCTGCGGATGAATGAAGGATGATTCATGGATCACGGGAATGAATCCCTTGAATTCGTACACCATAGTGAGTAGTTGATAATGATGAGCTGAAGATCAGATGTCTTCAAACAATGGCTTGCCTGTTCTGAAACAAGTGCCTTTGAACAAGGCGATCTGGTCTCCGTTCTGGTTATGGATAGTGATCAGGTAGAGGCCGGTGCTTTTGCCGTTATGTACTTCTTTGGATTCAGCTATGAGCACATCACCTGCCTTGCTCGATTTCAGGAAATTGATGGAATTATCCTGCGCCACCGACAGATTATTTCGGTTGTTGCAGGAAAACGCCAGGGCGCTGTCTGCAAAAGAAAAAGCCACGCCACCGTGAGTGATGCCAAATCCGTTCATCATCTCGGGGCGAAGGGTCATTTGTAGTTTGCAGTAACCTTCCTTCACATCGAGGATGGTGATGCCCAGCCAAAGACTGAAAGGATCGTTCTTGAGCAGTTTTTCGGCTACTTGTCTTGCCTTGATATCATTGTTCATGTTCAGGAATTCTCTGAAAAAAATGGATGGATCTATCGGCCTTTGAACACAGGTTGCCGTTTTTCTATGAACGCGTTTACGCCTTCACGGTAGTCTTCCGTATCACCTGCCTCTTGCTGGAGCTTATCTTCCAGGTCTAGCTGTTGGCGGTAATTATTGGTGAAGCTCTGATTGAGTGCTTGTTTGGTGAGTGCGAGACCATGGGTTGGCATTTGGGCCAGGGTGGTAGCCAGTTGAAGGGTGGCGGAGCCGAAGCCTTCATCGGGGATCACTTTGTAGATCATGCCCATACGTTCAGCTTCGATGGCATTCACTTTATCGCCCAGCATGGCGATGGCCGATGCTTTTTGCCATCCGATCAGGCGAGGTAAAAAGAAGGTGCCGCCACTGTCGGGGATGAGGCCGATCTTGGAAAAGGCCTGGATGAAGGATGAGGATTGTGCAGCCACCACAATGTCGCAGCAGAGCGCAATATTGGCTCCTGCTCCTGCGGCTACTCCGTTCACGGCAGCCACTACGGGCTTGGGCATTTGGCGGATACGTTCCACTATCGGGTTGAAATGCTCGCTGAGGATCTGTTTCATGCTGAGGGCGGAAGCGCCAACGATCTCGGAAAGATCCTGTCCTGCGCTGAAACCTTTGCCGGCTCCTGTGATGTACACGGCGCGGATAGCGGAATTGTCTGAACAATTATCCAGTGCTTCCTGGAGGGAAAGGCTCATTTCACGATTGAAAGAATTGAGCTTATCCGGTCTGTTGAGCGTGATAACGCCTACGCCTTCATGGATAGTGAAAAGTATGCTTGACATGCGGTTGGTTTATGATTGATCAATGACACTTGAAATAGTCGAATGGTTCATAGCAGTCGTTGCACTGGAAAAGGCTCTTGCAGGCTGTGGAGCCGAATTCGCTGATGCGACGGGTATTCCAGGAATTGCAATGGGGGCATTGGACTGCTTCATCATCTACGAAGAGCTCCATCTTGCAAACCTGTTGGGTGGGATTGGGCGGCGCGATGCCATAAGCGCGCAGTTTTTCTTTTCCGGCTTCCGTCATCCAATCCGTTGTCCAGGCTGGTGACAACACCTGGGTGATATTCACTTCTTTGAATCCGTGTGAAAGCAATTGCATGCGAATGCTCATGCTGATCACGTCCATGGCCGGACAACCGGAATAGGTGGGCGTGATCACTACATTCACTGTAGTGTTTTCCACTTTTACATCACGCACAATGCCCAGGTCGAGGATACTCAACACAGGAACTTCAGGATCGGTCACTTCTTCCAATAAGTCCCAGACCTGACGGGTTGATATGTCTGTTACGGATGACATCTTTTTATTACCAGGTTGCGTTGGGATAAGCCCGCTGGAGGAATTGCATTTCCGCCAGCACAAATCCCAGGTGCTCTGAATGTTTTCCTTCTTTTCCACCGGTCTGCATCCAGCGTGGTGCCGGTACCGTAAGGGTGGCCTCCTGGAGTATATTGGATACTCTTTCCATCCAGGCATCTTTGAGGGAGGTGGCATCGACCCCGAAGCCCGCTTCCACAGCGGCTTTCTCGTAAGGCGCGGGTTCAAAGATCTCACCGGTATATGTCCAGAGCTCATCCAGGGCCTTCTCCATCCTGCTATGGCTTTCTTCCGTGCCATCGCCGAGGCGGATCACCCATTCACTGCTCCAGCGAAGATGATAGGTCACTTCTTTCAGCGATTTCTCTGCGATGGCCGCGAGGGTTGCATCAGAGCTATGCTTCATCCTTTCAAATAACGGAAATTGATAAGCGCTGAAAAAGAACTGGCGGAGAACGGTTTGACCCCAATCCCCATTGGGCAGTTCGTTCATCAGGATATTCCTGAAAGCAAACACATCGCGAAGATACGCCAGGGAATCTTCTGTGGCGGGCATAGCCGAAGGATGCTCCGCATTGATCAGTTGTGCTGCATATTGGTAAAAGCTCCTCGATTGTCCGAGGAGATCGAGTGAAATATTGGTGAGGGCGATATCCTGTTCCAGGATGGGCCCATGTCCGCACCATTCGGCATTGCGTTGGGCAAGGATCAGGGCATTGTCTGCCAGATAGAGGGTATAATTGATAAGTGTTTGCAAAATGGGATCAGTTAATGGTTGCTTACATATGTTTCAATTCATCCGGCAGATCATAGAACGTAGGGTGGCGATACACTTTATCGTTGGCGGGTTCATAGAACGCTGCTGCATCATCGGGACTGGAAGCATGGATATACTTGCTTTCCACCACCCAGATGCTGATGCCCTCCATGCGGCGGGTGTATACATCGCGGGCATTCTCGATGGCCATTGCTGCGTCTGTAGCATGCAGGCTGCCTACATGTTTATGATCGAGGCCCTGCTTGCTGCGGATGAACACTTCCCATAAAGGCCAGTTGGCAGTGCTTTCTGTTTTAGCTGTATTGCCGCCTCCCTTTTCTTCAGGGATATCGCCGTAGTAATATTTTGTGATGTTGATATTCATTGTCGTTGATCAGTTTTATCTGTGTGTGCCCGTCGCCCGCGTTTCCGTGAGTGACTTGTATTTTATGGCTCTGGCTTATGCCACTTTCGCTTGCTCTTGTTTTCTTGCAGCACGTTTTGCCGAATGCGCTTCCGCCGCTGCTCTTACCCAGGCGCCGTTCTCATGGGCTTTACGACGGGTATCCAGTCTTTGCTTATTGCAGGGGCCATTTCCTTTCACAACATTCCAGAATTCATTCCAGTCGATCTCTCCAAACTCGTAATTCTTTGTTTGTTCGTTGTATTTGAGATCGGCATCGGGGAGCGTCATGCCCAGGATCTTCACCTGTTCAGCGATCATGTTCACGAATTGCTGGCGAAGCTCATCATTGCTTTTACGTTTGATCTTCCAGATGGTGCTCTGTTCGGAGTGTGTGGATTCTCCGTCCTTGGGTCCGAACATCATCAGTGATGGCCACCACCAGCGGTTGATGGCGTCCTGGCAAATAGCTTTTTGTTCGGGAGTTCCCTGGGAGAGCACCAGCAGGATCTCGAAACCCTGGCGCTGGTGGAAACTTTCTTCCTTACAGATGCGGATATTGGCGCGTGAGTACGGGCCATATGAAGTGCGACATAACATTACCTGGTTCAGAATAGCGGCTCCATCAACAAGCCAGCCGATGGCGCCGATATCGCCCCAGGTCAATGTAGGGTAGTTGAAAATGGAAGAGTACTTGGCCTTACCTGAATGCAGGTCGTCCATCGTCTGTTCACGGCTGGTGCCCAATGTTTCGGTGGCAGCATAGAGATAAAGACCATGACCCGCTTCGTCCTGTACCTTGGCCAGCAGTATCGCCTTGCGCTTCAGGCTTGGGGCCCGCGTGATCCAGTTGCCTTCGGGCAACATACCGATGATCTCGCTATGCGCATGCTGGCTGATCTGCCTCACCAATGTTTTACGGTAAGCCTCGGGCATCCAGTCTTTGGGCTCAATCTTGATCTCCTGATCAATCTTCTGTTGGAAGATCTTCTCCAGTTCCTGAACGGACATAATGATACATTTTAAATGAGAAGCCAAAGGTAACTATTTTTCCCTGAAATACTAACGGATGTTAGTGGTGTTTTGAGGAAAATTGACATACGCTTTATTTCATCAAATCTTAATACATTTACAATACCCAAAAATGAGCTACACGCTATAACCACTGCCCTTACTGGCAGTTCTCCACTGTATTACAAACGGTTGGAGAGTTCTCCCGGTCTTTTTTTCATCAAAAACAAATGCACAAAATGAAATCCTGCATTCTGAGCGTCCTCGTGCTATTGGGTGTTGCTTGTAATCAAAGTGCCCCGTCCACTTCATCAAATCCGTCAAAGCCGGACTCCCTGGCTACTAATTTGGAAGGTATGCGGGCCACCGTGTATACAACGGCCGATAGTTCAAGTTTTCGCTTGTCCCTTACCGATACAGTCACCTTTGCCAGTTTCGGACAGCCGCTGGAATCACAGCCATGTATATTCGTGGATCCCGGCACTTCTTTTCAAACCATCACCGGTATCGGCGCTGCGCTCACCGATGCATCCGCAGAGACTTTTGCAAAGCTGCCTAAAGAGAAACAGCAGGAATTCATGCGTGCTTATTTCAATCCCGTGGATGGCATCGGTTACACCTTAGCGAGGACCAATATCCACAGTTGCGATTTCTCTTCGGCTCCCTATACCTATGTGAAGGACAACGATAGCAGCCTGTCTTCTTTCAGCATTGCCCATGATATGCAGTACCGCGTGCCATTCATTCAGCAGGCCATCGCCGCTGCCGGAGGCGCACTGCCCCTGTTTGCAAGCCCGTGGAGCCCGCCCGCCTGGATGAAAGACAATAATGATCTGCTGCACGGTGGCAAACTGTTGCCAAAATATTATCAGGCCTGGGCCAACTATTACGTGAAATTCATCCAGGCTTACGAAAAAGAAAAGATCCCTATCTGGGGCCTCAGTATTCAGAACGAGCCCATGGCCCGCCAGCGCTGGGAAAGCTGTATCTACTCGGCTGAAGAGGAAAGGGATTTTCTAAAGAATTATCTGGGGCCTACCATCGAAAAAGCGGGAATGGGCGATAAAAAGATCATTGCCTGGGATCATAACCGCGACTTGCTCTATCAACGTGCCAGCACCATCCTCAACGATCCTGCAGCCGCCAAATATGTATGGGGCATCGGTTTTCACTGGTATGAGACCTGGACCGGCGGTGAGCCACAATTCCTGAACCTGCAACGTGTGCATGAGCAATACCCCGCAACCCATCTCATCTTCACGGAAGGTTGCAATGGCCCATTCAATCGTAGCCAGGTCGCGCAATGGAAATGGGGCGAGATCTATGGCAGGAATATGATCAATGATTTCAATAACGGTACCTGCGCCTGGACTGACTGGAATATCCTTCTCGATGAAACAGGTGGCCCCAATCACGTGCAGAATTTTTGTTTTGCGCCGGTGCATGCCGATACCAAAACGGGAGAGCTGATCTATGCCAATGCATTTTATTATATCGGACATTTTTCAAAATTCGTGAAGCCTGGTGCAAAGCGGATCATCAGCTCATCCAGCAGGAGTGAACTTTTGACAACAGCGTTCAAAGGCTCCGATGGAAAAACAGTAGTTGTGGTGATGAATGATAGTGACAAGCGAATTCCTTATCATCTATGGGTGGGAGGTAAAGCTGCTGAGTTGGTAAGCAGGCCGCATTCTATTGTTACAATTCTCTGGTGATGTAGCTTATAGCTGCATTACAATTATAAAAACAGCCGGCATGTTTGGTGCCGGCTGTTTTTATTCAATGGGAGTAAAATCATAATTAAAAATAAGATCGCCGATGCTTTTCATAAGTTGTTTGAAATAAAATGGCTTCATCTTATTTATCCTTGTTCCTTTTATTGCATCGCTAACACAAAGTGTAATAAGATGCATCCTTGCATGTGAACCTTGTTTTCCTAATGGCTTGTCGAACATTTGATTATCGAGCCTGAATGAAAAATCATCCAGATAATTAGAGGAAGATGTGATCATCACACCAACAAAAGTTCCTTCATAGTCGTTTGCATCTTTTACTGAGAGAACGATAAATGGATGCTCAATTAGCGAACTGTCATGAGTGGGAGGTAATAAATAAACATCACGTTGTTCTACGCCCATTAGCAGTTGTTTGCAGCGAAATTAAAGAACGTTTGCTGGATTCAACTGCAAGCTCAGATGTTTCTCGTGAAGAATTATTGTTGTAGCGCTTAAGGATCCTCAAAATATCATATTGAACTTCTATGATCTCTTTGAGAAGTGAGTCGGTTAAAAGTATTTGTGGGAATTTACTTCGTTTATCTGCTTCGATAATGACTTCTATCTCGTGGGTAAAAGATACATGCTGAATTATCAAGTCATCTATCTTGCGAATGAATGTATTAAAATCCTTTCCTTGTAATTCAGTTGCTTTTGATTGTAAATCCGCCAATATTCCCTTAGAATGAAATAATTGGGTAGTTAAGCGATCATTGATTTGTGCAATCGCTTTTTCAATTAATTTCTGAATAAGTGTGTTTATCCACTGGCTTATGCTCCCTAAAGGGTTATTGAAAAAGAAATTGATTTTCCTTCTGCTTTTATGAAGGTCTTCAAATTGATGTCTGACTGTAGTATCGTAGTCTAAAAGGAGCATATCTAAGCAAATCAAACAATAAAAAAGTAATTACAAAGTATGTCTAATTGAGAATATATTAGTTATTAATTTGAGCATAAATTGTATACTAACTAAACAAAATTAGGCATTTCAGCTTACAGATTATATTTCTGCAAGTTAAAATGCCACAATTGTTTCAGGTTGATTTACATGCTCTTAAGTAGAATACCCTGAATTCAGTTATTGGCTTCCACACAATGTTAAGTTATGTACGCAAAATAGCCGCGGATAATGAATTTGGGAATGTTACCTCGCGTCAAAATCCACCACCACTTTCTCTGATCTGGGGTGGCTCTGGCAGGTAAGCACGAACCCTCCTTCCAATTCATCCGGCTCCAGGGCATAGTTGTTATCCATGCTCACCACTCCTTCCACAATTTTTGCGCGACAAGTAGCGCATACGCCTCCCTTGCAAGCGAAAGGCAGATCTGCGCCCTGTTTCAGGGCTGCGTCCAGCAGGGCATCCCCGTCATAAGCCAGGTCGAAGTCGAATGAGATGCCGTCTACTTTCACAGTGACCTTGCTTGTTTTCCCCGCATGTGCGGCCGTTTCTTCGACAGATTTATTGGAAGCCGTTTTTTGTCCGGGTGTAGTGAACAGTTCGAAATGAACTTTCTTTTTATCGATGCCTGTTGCATCCAGCCAGTCCTTCACTTCGAAGATCATCTCTTCCGGGCCGCAGATGAAGAAGTCGTCGATGGCACGGATATCGATGAGTTTGTCGGAAAGCTGTTTGCATTTTGCGGCATCGATCCGGCCGTGATTGATCTCGGCATCAGTTTTTTCGCGGCTCAGCACGTGGTGTACTACAAAGCGGCTCATGAATACATTCTTCAGGGCTTCGATCTGTTCCTTGAAGATGATACTGCCGCGGTTGCGATTGCCATACACCAGCGTGAAACTGCTTTCGGGCTCGATGGCCAGCGTGGTCTTGATGATGCTGAGGATGGGTGTGATACCGCTTCCGGCAGCAAAGGCCAGGTAATTCTTTTTGTTGGCGGGATCCAGTTCTGTATAGAATTTCCCGGTTGGTGGCAACACTTCAAGTATATCTCCCTTTTTGAGTGTGGCATTGGCCCAGGTGCTGAAACGGCCGTCCTGCATCTGTTTGATGGCGATGCGAAGCTCTTTGTCGCCGGGGCTGCTGCAAATGGAATAGGAGCGGCGAAGCTCTTCGCCATTCACAACAGTTTTGAGCGTGATATTCTGACCATGACGGAACTGGTAAGCTTCCTTCAGGCTTTCGGGGATATCAAATACCACAGAGATACATTCCGGTGTTTCTTTTCGTATGTCTGCGATCGTCAGGGAGTGAAAATGTGTAGCCACTTATTATCTTTCTTTTGATTGTTCTTTTGTGAAGGCTTATGGTTTCTGCAACCCGCCTACGAGGATCTCCACCATGCTGTTCTCTAGCTGGTCGCCCTCGATCTTTCTTTTACTTCTATGCCAGCTTTCGATACCGCTCACTGCGTGGAGCATGATCAGTACGGCAGTTGGTGCGTCTATCTTTTTGATCTCACCTTTCTGGATACCATCCTCGATGATCTTTCCGATACGTTGGCGATAAGCGCGGCGCTGGCCCTGCATATTGGAGAGATAGGGATCGGTGAGGTGTTTCCACTCACGGTCGCTCACGTACACTTCTTCATAACGTTCGATCATCATCTTGATATGGTAGCGCAGGATCGCTTCGATCTTTTCGATCTCGGACTTCTTGCTTTGCTCTACCTCTTCGATATGCGTCATGAAATTGGTAGCTACGCGAAAGCAGATCTCCTGGAGGATCTCCGCTTTGGAGCTGATATGATTGTACAGGCTGGCTGCTTCTACGCCTACATGCTCGGCCAGGTCGCGCATGGAAGTGGCGCTATATCCTTTCTCGCGAAAGAGGATCGCTGCCTTGGAAATGATCACGTCTTTACGTGTGCTGGTGCGGTTGCTTTTAATTTTTGCCATGTGTATGAAGTGTCAAAGATAAATAAAAGCTAACAATCGTTAGGAGGAAATCTGTAGGAAGTTACAAAAACTATCAAAATTTTCACTAACAACATTATTTGCTCATACGGTAGGCAAAAGGTGGGGACTGCAATACAGGTTTTTGCTGATGCGAAAATTCCTGTACGTTTGCGAAATTTTTTGTTCCTAATTCATTAATAGTAAATCCAAATTATGTCTTTGATCGCAGTAGGCACCATGGCCTTTGACGCTATAGAAACTCCCTTTGGCAAGGTGAACCAGATCGTAGGCGGGTCTGCAACCTATGTGGCCTATGCCGCCAGCAATTTTGTTCAACCCATTCAACAGGTTTCCATTGTGGGCTTCGATTTCCCACAGGAGGAAATGGACGGCCTTGCCAAAAGAGGCGTACAGTTGGAAGGTGTCGAGATCGTTCCCGATAAAAAATCTTTCTTCTGGAGCGGCCGCTACCATATGGACATGAATAGCCGCGATACCCTGGTCACTGATCTCAATGTACTGGCTGATTTCAACCCGGTTCTGCCTGAGAGCTATCGCGATTCTGAGTTTGTTATGCTGGGTAACCTGCATCCTTCGATCCAGAAACAAGTGATCCTCCAAATGAAGAACCGCCCCAAGCTCATCGCTATGGATACCATGAACTTCTGGATGGAAGTGGCTATGCCTGAACTGGAAGAAGTACTGAAAATGGTGGATGTGCTGATGATCAACGATAGCGAAGCCCGCCAGCTCAGTGGTCAGTTCTCCCTGGTGAAAGCTGCCAAAACTGTAATGGCGATGGGCCCCAAATACCTCATCATCAAGAAAGGTGAGCATGGCGCTCTTCTCTTCCATGAAGACAAAGTATTTTTTGCTCCCGCTCTTCCCCTGGAAGATGTATTCGACCCAACAGGTGCCGGTGATACTTTTGCCGGTGGATTCATGGGACATATCGCACGTACAAAGGATATCTCTTTCGAGAATATGAAAACAGCTATCATCGTTGGCTCTGCAATGGCTTCTTATTGCGTAGAGAAATTCGGGCCCGAGCGTCTGAAAGAGATCACGCAGGAAGATATCCATACAAGGATCGAACAATTCGTGAACCTGGTGAACTTCGATATCGAGCTGGTATAATGTCGAAATAAATTTTTAGGAAGGAGCCCTGCAGTTGACCACTGCAGGGCTTTTGCATTAACGGCTTCGTACCAGCGCTATCGCCTTCTTCCAGCTCTTGCTGGCTCCCTGCAAGTTGAACCAGCTCACCTGAACGATATAGATCCCCGAAGGAAGAGGCAACTTTGTTTCGCTCAAACCATCCCAGGCCCAGCTTCCATGGCTTCCCATCAAAGCATTGCTGTTGAGTTGCCGGACCAGTTTGCCGGCAATATCAAAAATGCGGACAGTGCCCACAGCTCCCGGGCCGGGCATAGTATAATGAATGAGCAACAGATCGTCCCGGCCATCCAGATCAGGAGAGAAGACGGGTGACGATAACTGGAATGGCTCTTGTTCTGCATGCATGGACCTGTATTGAGAATTCACGTATCCTGGTGTGCCGCCACCCACTGTTGTAGCAGCAGAGAGCCAATTGTTCTTATCCTGTGTAGTCGATTGCGGATCGATGCGCTCCAGCGACACTCCTTCTGTGGCGGAGAGCAACGGAAAATGCCAACTGCCCGCGTATTGCAATTCATCGATGATCAGCCCCGCAGAATTGGTCAGTACAAAACTGCCTTTATCATTTGGTAATGAAGGAAGGATGGTTGAAAGAAAAGCGTTCCTGTCTTTGATGGCGTATCTACCCAGGGCCCACCCGATATTCTCTGACAACACAATGTACTCACCGGGAAAGAGCTGTATCGGTAGCGTGCTGATAGCCTTTGTGTTGATCAGTTGGTTGATATTATTCCTGTTACTGCTATACAATTGCTGCAGGTTGATGATATTGCCGGAGCGGTTGAACAATTCAATATAATCCGCGCCTTCGGGAGGCGGATCAAAAAGGATCTCGTTGATGATGATATCTCCCGGGGCTGCCGGGGAACTGAGCCCGGCCCTGACCTTGTTCATCGAGCCGATGCTATTGCCGCTGCAATCTTTCAACCTGGACGCTGTAAGGTCGAAGATGGCATTGGCTTTGAAAGGCTGCTGAAACCTCAATTGGATCTCCCGGAACAAAGGAGGGAGGGCCAGGCAGGATATGGGAGATAAGTTGCCGGGAGAAAGAATATAATTTTTCGATTGTACGGAGCTGTTGCTATCCAGGGGCTCGTCGAAAATGGCCACTATTCTTGTGCTGTCGATCGAATAACTGCGAAGCAATGCGGGTGGTTGCTGGTCGGCCATCCCGGATGGCTGGCTATTGCTGTGGCCCGGGCTACCGCCGATGGCTGCATTGCTGGAGCTCCAGTTGGCTGCACCCGCGCAGGGCGTGGAGGTATTGATCATCTCCAGGCTCCAGCCGCCTTCAGCCTTGATCCTGTTGTGATGCCAACTGCTTTGATATTGCACTGCGTGAATGATATGCCCTTCGGGAGAGATCAATTGAACCAGGTCGCTCTCATTAGCGAGGGAAGGAAAATTGGAAAGGCCCACCGTTCGTCCAAATGCCTTGAGTTGCGTGGCGGCGGTATTGGAGCAACAGATCAGAAAACTATCGGGTTGCAAGATGATACTGCTATTGAAACTGGCTGCGCTGCTTTCATCTCCCAGCTTGCAGCCCTTTAGCTCAATGGCAAAGGAGGAATTATTCTTAAGTTCTACATACTCATATTCCGGTAATCCTTCAGGAGGCGATGGGTCGGACATGATCTCTGTAATGATGATATCATATCGCCCGATGGAAGAGGTTGGGATCAAATGAGGCTTTTGCAAAGAATGTATAATTGCATGGCCTGCGTTAAGCTCATTTTCAGGAAAGATCAATCGGTAACAAGGAAGAAAATAAATAAATGGCAGGAGGACCGGGAACCTGACAATAAAGAAGAATGTTCGCATGATGAACGGATTTGCATGGACAAGATATCCAGGTGAATGAATAAGTTTTACTTTTTCGTTTGTCCATGTTCGTTACAGGATGCGCATTGATATTAACGAGAAAGAAAAGAAGTCGGATTTGAAGTGAGGGTAAAATTTTCAGAAATACCTAACCCGGTAAGATCAAGAATAGGGCAGCCTTTCCACTCAAGCCGAACGAACGTTAATACAATCTGGCCGTTTCTGCCATCATACTGGCGGTTTCCCCCGGTCCGGAAAACCTTCATAAAAAAATATTTGCTGTAACAACAATTGCGGATTATTTTTGGCTCCTGATGCAAAATATTATGAAACATACAAAGCGTACGAAGAAGCGTCCCAACAGCGGGAAGGTTTCAGGATAGTTTTGTGTGTAAACTAAAAATATCAAAAGGCCTTCCCCCCGGGGAAGGCTTTTTTGTTACTTAACCAATAACAGTCATCACCAAAAAAACAATCAGAAATAACAATGAAAGTTGCAGTTGTAGGCGCCACTGGCCTGGTAGGCACCAAAATGTTACAGATCCTTGCAGAAAGGAATTTTCCCGTTACCGAGCTCCTCCCCGTAGCCTCTGAAAGGTCTGTAGGTAAAGAAGTTTCCTACAGGGGAAAGGCATATAAGGTGGTAAGCATGACAGATGCAATTGCCGCAAAACCAGATGTGGCTTTATTCTCTGCTGGTGGCAGTACTTCCCTGGAATGGGCCCCCAAATTCGCCGAAGCAGGTATCACCGTAATCGATAACTCTTCTGCATGGCGTATGGACCCCTCTAAGAAACTGGTGGTGCCGGAGATCAATGCCGATGCATTGGGCAAAGATGATAAGATCATTGCCAATCCCAACTGCTCTACTATCCAAATGGTGGTGGCCCTCAATCCCCTCCACAAGAAATACCAGATCAAACGCGTAGTGGTATCCACTTACCAGAGCGTTACTGGTACCGGTAAGAAAGCAGTTGATCAATTGATGGGAGAGCGCGATAAAGCCGTTAAAGGCAGCAATGGCGAATATCCCATGGCTTATAAATATCCTATCGACCTCAATGTGATCCCCCAGATCGACGTTTTCCTCGATAACGGCTATACCAAGGAAGAAATGAAGATGGTGCATGAAACCAAAAAGATCATGCGCGACGATAGCATCCGCGTTACCTCCACTACCGTTCGTATCCCCGTAATGGGTGGCCATAGCGAAAGTGTGAACGTGGAATTCGCTAATGACTTCAACCTCGATGAGGTGAAAGAACTGCTGAAATCAGCTCCCGGTGTGGTATTGGTGGATGATCCTTCCGCCCAGGAATACCCCATGCCCAAAGATGCACATGAGCGTGATGAAGTGTTTGTAGGAAGATTGCGCAGGGATGAGACCCAGCCCAATACCCTCAATATGTGGATCGTGAGCGATAACCTCCGTAAAGGTGCTGCCACCAATGCTGTGCAGATCGCTGAATATCTGGTGAGCAAACAATTGTTATGATCGCCTGGCCCCGGCCTGAGCAATAACATATATTGTTAGTTAGGGTATCCCTGTAGTCAGGGTACCCTTTTTCATTTATCCGGCTTCAGGTGCTAAATTCGATTGCAACAATAAGTTTTATGAGTAGGGAAGCCCGGCAATATGCTATTTCGCATAAGGAGCCGTTTATACAAGTGCTCTGCGGCTCAGAATTATGGATGGAGGTAAAACAGCGATTTTCTTTTAGGACCATTTATTCTGACTATTATCTTAAGGGGCAACATATTTTATCGGCGTCCTTCAAAAGATCTTTATGGAGCTATAAACTGGAAATTCTTGAACAACGTACGCCAGAATTGATGCTTATCGATAAAGTAAATGGAGCCTATGTTCTGGAAGCTGGCAGGTACAGGCTATGGATGAGTAACAGGCAATATCAGAACCCTGCTTATTATTTTTACAATAATGGAGTGCAGATTGGAGAAGTAACAACAAAGGGCTTTTCATTTGGCGAATATCCTGTTTACTATTGCAGTTTTTATGAGGATAGTGATATAGCCCTTTATGCCATTTTATTGTTCATAATTAAGCTTCCTCCTACATTGGAAACCTTTTAAAGGACTAAAAGAAAGTTGAGCTCAGGCACAGGATGTCTGAGCTCAACTTTTTTACTCACTGTCCAATGCCCTGTTCAGGAATTTGAGCAGCGGCTGCATTGTATCCATTGCGTCCGTCACTTTTTTGAGGAAGTCCTTTGAAGTTACTTCTGCATCTTCAAACTCCCTCGAGGCCAGCCAACTCTTCAGCTTGAGGTATTCGGCAGCAGGATTGTCCTTCTCGAATCCCTGTGGCACCTTCACCAGTGAAACATCTTCCCCGCGATACAGGTCCCCAAACTGGTTGGTGAATTTTTTAGCGCTGATGATCTTGTGGAACTCATCATAACAATAATCGATCTCCTGCCTTACCTTTTTGAGATTGGCGGGCTCGGGCATCCAGAGGCCGCCACCGATCATGGTTTTACCATCCGGCTCGATATGCAGGTAATAACCCGCGAGGGGGGATTTCTTACCGCCTTTGGTAAGGCCGGCAGCCTGGTGTGTTTTGTAAGGCGTTTTATCTTTCGAGAAACGGATATCCCGGTTGATACGATAGAGACAGCTTTTGGCTGTGAGATTGGCAATATCAGGATCTTTCTTCCCGTGCTTATCGATCACTGCCTGCAGGAAGTTGGTGATATCTTCTTTCGCTGATTCATATTGTGCACGATGTGCATCAAACCAGGGCTTGTGATTGTTCTTCCGCAACTGGCGGAAGAAGCTGAGGGTAGATGATTGTATCATAAGATGCAAAAATAAAACCCGCTGGTGAGCGGGCATAAAAAAAGTGGTGTGACCAGGAGCGCCGTCTCCTTTTCACACCACTGTAATGCAGTTGGACCTGGTTAGTTTTTAATACGACCCCAATTCTCACCGCTCTTGATACGATACATCGTCATTTCGCTGACGCCGTATTTTTCTGCGAGCTTCTTGATGGTGAGCTTCCGGTTTTTATCGGTAAGGGTTTTCTTGATGGCTTTCACCTGGCCGGCATTCAGCTTCAATCCTTCTGTGCGGTTTGCCTGTACTTTTTTGTAGGCAATTTTCGCGGGACTGTTTTGCTGATGCTCGATCATTTGCTCAAGCGTAGCCCATCGTAAATTCTTCACATTGTTGTCAAGCTTGTTGTGATTGTCATGGATCACATACTTCGCTTTCAGTGAAGGTTTCTTTAAGAACAGACGCGCGATCTCGCGATGGATATACAACGTTCCGTTATTACCGGGACGGTGCAGATTGAGTGTTCTGTAACCAGTGGTCAGAGAACCCTGTAATAATTTTCCATCTTCAACCACGTCTTCTGTATAGCTGGCTATGCGACCGTTAGATGACAGCGCATACTTTTTACGGAGGTGTTTCCAGCCTGGAAACTGTAGTGGTTTCCACACCTCGTTTGGAAGTTTTTTTATCATCGCCTTTTCCTTTTGGCTAAAGTTACAAAAAAAGCGCTGCGAATATCAAAAAACAATAATAAGATTAGATCATCGGTTAACCATTTGGAGGAACTCCGCCTCAGTGATGATCTTGACCGATGGCAGCTTTTTGGCCTTTTCCAGCTTGGATCCTGCGTCTTCCCCCACTACCAGGTAATTGAGCTTCGCACTAACGGACCCTACCAGCTTACCTCCATTGGATTCCACCATAGCCTCGGCCTCACTGCGTTTCAGCGTTGGCATGGTTCCCGTGAACAAGAACGTTAGTCCGGACAGGTTGCCCTCCGCCGTTAGTTCCGGCCCCTCATTTTTCAGTTGCAAACCAAGGCTCTCCAACTTTTTCAGCATTTCCAGATTGTCCCAATTGTGGAAAAACTGGTACACACTTCCGGCTACTTTCGGACCGATATCTTCCAGCGCCTGCAGATCCTCCATGGAGAAGTTAGCCAGGTCCGGCAGGTATTTGACAGCGTGAGCAAGCGTTTTGCCGGTGGTTTCGCCCACATGACGAATTCCCAATGCGTAGATCAGGCGATGCAATGGCTGGCTCTTGGATGCCTCGATGGCGCTTTGCAGATTGGTGATGCTCTTTTCCCCAAACCCTTCCCGGGTACGGATCTGATCGAATGGGAGCTCATAAATGCCAGGCACATCACGAAGGAATTTGAGCTCATAGAACTTACGGATATTGGCATCTCCCAATCCCCGGATATCCATCGCATCCTTGCTGGTAAAGTGAATGATACGCTCCAGCACTTGTGCCTCACAGTTAATATTGTTACAACGCCACACCGCTTCGTCCACAGGCTTCACCAGAGGGTCTCCGCAAACAGGGCAGTTGGTGGGAAATTCTATCTTCTTCTCGGAGCCTGTTCTCAGCTCAGTCAATGGCTTCACGATGTAGGGGATTACGTCGCCTGCCCTTTCTACCAGCACGGTATCGCCCAGCATGAAATCCTTTTCGCGGATCACATCCTCGTTATGCAGGGAGATGGAGCTAACGGTAACCCCCCCGATAGCCACAGGATCGATCTTGGCCACAGGTGTGATGGAGCCTGTACGGCCTACCTGGTATTCAACATTCCTCAGCTTACTGGTGGCTTGTCTTGCCTTGAACTTGAAGGCGATGGCCCATCGGGGGTGATGGGTGGTCATGCCCAGTTGATCCTGCATGTCGATATTGTTCACCTTTATCACCATTCCATCGATCTCATAAGGCAGGTCATCCCGCTTTGCTTCGTACTCACGGCAATATTCAATCACGCCTTCGATCCCTTTCAACACCTTCTTCTCTTTCATGGGACTGCGGAATCCCAGGTCCCATAACATTTTCAGGCAACCGCTATGTGTCTGAAGCTCATCACTTAGGGTATGCTTGGGGGTGATAGTGTAATAGCTTACATGATAAAGAAAGGCTTCGAGATTTCTCTTGCCTACCTCACCGGAGTCCTTGATACGGAGCGTACCGGCGGCGGCATTACGTGGATTGGCCAGCGGTGGCAGATTCTGCTCTACTAGGTGTTTATTGTATTTGTTGAAATTGTCCTTGTTGATCAGCACTTCACCCCGTATCTCGATCTGCTGGATGCCATAATCCGAGAATTTGGCGGATAGGGGAACGGAGCGGATCTGCTTGATATTGGTGGTGATATCGTCCCCCGCCACACCATTGCCACGGGTAGCCCCGCGTTGCAGCAGGTCGTTGTCATAGATAAGGGAGATGCTGGCCCCATCGAACTTAGGCTCCACGCAATATTCAATATTGTCGAGTTTCGCCAGCTCGCGCACACGACGGTCCCAGTCGCGCAGATCCTCTTCATTGTAAGAGTTCTCCAGCGACAGCATGGGTACCAGGTGCGGGGCAGGGGGAAAGTCCTTGGTCAGCCCCTTGCTCACGCGCTGGGTGGGAGAATCCGCAGTGATCAGGTTAGGGTGCAACTGCTCCAGTTTTTCCAGCGATTTGAATAGTTTATCGTATTCCTGGTCTGCCACCAGGGGATCGTTCAGAATATAATAACGATGCTCATGGAACCTAAGCACATCACGGAGTTGCTCAACTTCACCGGAGGTGATGGGATGCTTTTCATCTTTCTTCAGCAGGCTCTCAGTCAACTGCTGCAATTTCTTTGTTTGATCTGGGGAGTACATATGTATTATAAGGTAAACAAATTTAGTTCAACCGGGATGCATACCGATCATACAGCATAAAATTCAGTAACTTGTAAACACTTCAAAATGCTACAGACCTTTACAGCGTTGGTTCAGCACTGATTTTTAGCTGGTAAATTTTTTTGGAAGAATGATAAATTAAGCTAAATTGTGTACAATTTACACATTTTGTAATGTGTAAATCTTACGCATTTTCAACACTAACTAAAAGAACGATTGTTTATGCCACATCGACTGCTTGTGGGGATCCTATCTCTGCTTCTGGCGCTACCCTCCGCTACATGGGCGCAAAACAAAACAATTACAGGTAAGGTTACGAGTGAAAAAGACGGTGCTCCTCTTGCGGGTGTTTCGGTTACCCCCAAGGGTGGTACAGGCGGAACCTCTACCAACAATGAAGGTGCATTTTCCATTACCATTCCGGCAAATACAGCTATCCTGACATTCAGTGGCGTTGGCTACGAATCCCGGGATATCAATATTTCCGACCAGGTGGTGGTGAATGTGGTCCTGAAAGCTTCTACCGTCAACCTCAACGAGGTGGTGGTGATCGGTTATGGCCAGCAAAAAAAAGCGAGTATAGTTGGCGCGATCTCCCAGGTTTCCGGCAAAGTGCTGGAACGTACGGGCGGTGTGACCAACCTTGGACAGGCCCTTACAGGCAATCTTCCGGGAGTGATCACAACCTCTTCTTCCGGTATGCCGGGAGCGGAGGATCCGCAGATTGTGATCAGAGCACAAAGCTCCTGGAATAATAGTTCTCCGCTGGTGCTGGTAGATGGTATTGAACGTCCATTGGGTGCAATTGATATCTCTTCAGTTGAAAATATCTCTATCCTGAAAGATGCATCTGCAACGGCTGTTTATGGTGTGAAAGGAGCCAATGGCGTGATCCTGATCACCACAAAAAAAGGAACGAACGGGAAAGCAGTGATACAGGTGCGAACAAATATAACAGCTAAAACGCCTTCGAAGCTTCCTGAGAAATTCGATTCGTATGATGCACTGGCGATAAAAAACCGCACGCTCGAACGTGAATTATTATTGTCAGGCAATGCCTGGAACCTTTATACACCGGTTCAGATACTGGATAAATACCGCAATCCGACGAGTACGGCAGACTGGGATCGTTATCCGAATGTAGACTGGGTAGATGCTTTATTTGAGGACCGTGCAATGTCTTATAATACGGCAGTGAATGTTTCCGGCGGTTCACAGTTCGTGACGTATTTCGCTGCTATAGATTTTGTAAAGGAAGGTGACCTGTTTCAACGATTTGAAAATAATCGCGGTTATAAATCAGGCTATGGTTACACGCGTGTTAACCTGCGGAGCAATCTCGATTTTAATCTGACCAAGACAACAACTTTCTCTACAAAATTATTTGGTTCGAATGGGGTTCGCCAGGTGCCTTTTGGTGCTGCTGATGGTGATCAGAGTTTCTGGGTGTCAGCTTACCGTACGGCACCTGATGCGATGCGTCCTATCTATTCTGATGGTACATGGGGCTTCTTTAAAGATCGTATCGCAGATGTGCCTAACTCTGTTTACAATCTCGCCGTTTCAGGCATTGAGAAAAGAACCAATACACAGATCACCACGGATTTCATCTTACAGCAAAAACTGGACATGTTGTTAAAAGGTCTCAGTTTCAGAGCGAGTCTTGCGCTCGATAATACATTCAGAGAAACGGGACGTGGCTTGAATGATCTCTATAATCCTGCACAGCGTAAATGGATCGATCCTGTGAGTGGTGTTGTGTTCCTGGAGCAGCCGCTGAACCCCGGTACGCAGCTGGATTTTGTAGACGTTGTTCGCTGGGCAAACCAGGCAGGCTCTGTTGACAAAGGTGCCACTTACCGGAGATCCAACTACATTTTGCAAATGGATTATAAACGTCGCTTTGGTAAACATGATATTGGTGCGACGGGATTGCTGCAAAGAGAAAGGGTAGCTACCGGTTCTCAGTTTGCGCGCTATCGTGAAGACTGGGTATTCAGAGCCACTTATAACTATGCCTCTAAATATATTTTTGACGCCAATGGTGCTTACAATGGTTCTGAACAATTCGGACCAGACTATCGCTTTGCGTTCTTCCCTTCTGTGTCCGTTGGATGGATTGCGACCAATGAGGATTTCATGTCGAAGATTGAATTCCTTGACCTGTTGAAACTCCGCGCGTCATGGGGAAAGATCGGCGATGATGCTGTTAGTGTAGGCCGCTGGCCGTTCCGCGATCAGCTGACATTTGGTGGTGCCGCAAGAATGGGTAGCCCTACAACAGCTTCTCCATATACTTTCTATCGTATTGCCAGCCTGGGTAATCCGAACATCGCCTGGGAGAATGTTGAGAAGCGCAATGTTGGTATTGACTATTCGATCTTCAAAGGCAAGATCATTGGTAGTGTTGACGTGTTCAGTGATGATAGAACAGATATCATTATTGGCGGCGGTTCACGTGCGATCCCTACTTATTTCGGTGTAGCTGCGCCCAGTGTGAATCTTGGTCGCGTAAAAAGTAAAGGATTTGAGATCGAGCTGAAATTCAATCAGCCTATCACGAAGAATCTGCGTTTATGGATCAATACCAATATGACGCACGCAACCAATAAGATCATCGAGCGTGATGATCCGGAATTGCGTCTGTCTTATCAACGTCAGGCTGGTTATGCGCTTGGTCAAACCAGAGCATATATAGATAACGGCTTCCTTGCAAGCTGGGATGATATATATGGAAGTACAACGCGTTCAACCAATAACCAGAATAAGCTTCCTGGCGACTTTAATATAGTCGACTTTAATGGAGATGGTATCATTGATGGAAATGATAC
>JAGIAP010000280.1 GCA_017744805.1 Chitinophagaceae bacterium
ACGATTCCGGCATTATAGAACAGCAGCTCGCCCCAGCGTTTGTCTTTATTGGCGACCGCAGCAAGCACCAGGGCAGGCATCATTTTCTTTCCCAATTCATCAGCATTAAAAAGCTCCATCACTTTTTCTCCTGGCTGCCCCAGGTATTGTTCCCAGAAAGCAGGTTGAACGGCGCTGATCAACTGGTAGTAGATCCATTCTTCGTTTGAGTAACCGGCCTCGCCGGATTTGACTTCCAATCCTAATTCCGTCGCTTCTTTTTGGATATTGGATGCTGGCGCAAAATGAAGTCTCAGCTTACTGCCCATACCCAGCAATGTTCTTTCTTTTTGAAGGGTGACCAGTTTTTTCAGCGTGCCTTCATATTGTTTGATGATACTGCTGGAAGGGATGAGCAGCATCAGCTTTATTGTTTCTGCTTTTACTTTTTTACTTTTTTCCACCAGCAGCGATTCCAGGAATGGCAGATCGGTTTCGCTGATATTTTCATTCAGTATTTCAAGGAATCCTTGTTTGGTGCCTGCATCTTCCTGTGACCATACAGCTTGTAGCATTTTGATGGCTGCAGCAGGATCGGTGGCGCGCCTATCCCTCAGTACCTGCTTCCGTTGTTCGGCCGTTCCTGTTTGCCAGGCATCATCTACTGATCGATGGGCCGAAAATTCCCAGGCAGGATTGAACCGGCTCAACCATTCTCCTCTATGGCCACAGCAGGCCGTGACAAAGGGTTGCCATTTCTTTTGTTGTAAAGCAGCGTCCAGCATTACCGGCACAAAAGATGGATGGATAAGCTGTTGTTTTTCCATACAGCGATGAAGCCATAATTGGATCAATGTATCCAACCCTTCGTCCACCACCTCTATCAGCAGATGCATGGCAGCCTTGCTGCAATAGGGCAGTCCTTCTTCAGGCGCTACGCTTGATGTAATGCCGGGGTCGGGTAAAGAAGAAACGCCGCACTGCCTGTAATTCATCAGCAATGACGCCAATTGCAGGAACTGCTCTTCCTTACTGATGGAAGTATTATCGAAGATCATGGCAGTTGCCTGCTTCAATCCCTCTGGCAGGTCAGAAGTATTCACCTGGGCCTTATCAGTACCCATCATGGCCGCCGTCACTATCTGATCCCAATATTCCATTTGATGATTTATAGAATGATGTATTCTCCGTTATTCCAAACGCCCACTACTTCAAATCTGTCTTCTTTTCCAAGAATGGCAGTATCCATGGGTGCGCCGCCGCTGAGCGACAATAATTTCCAGATATACCGTTGTGATCCTTTCAACTGCATGATCGCTCCCTCAGCATCCTGTAGCCACCAATCCTGGTTGTACAGAACAGGCTTGAGCTGACGGACCAGGTAAGGTCTTTCCGACCGGAATGGGAGGGCTGCAAATAAAGCAGTTTCGGAAGCGATCACTTCCTTCCAGTTGTTCAATCCTGAGTAAGCGCGCTGAGACCCCGTGCTATGCTGCTGCTTGATAAGCGCTCGCAAGGGAAGTACAGATGGATAGAAAACCAGTTCCGCATTCACAAACAAGCCCGGGGTGAGTACCAGTTGCCCCAGTTGTCCACGCGCGACGAATTGCAGCACCAGCGCATATTGATTGGTGTTGGTGCCATATAACCAGCATCTTTCGGTGGTGATATTATCCCTTTCCGTTACCTGCTTAGCCAGTACCAGCCAATCGTCCGTAATGCCAGGCTGATCTTTCAACTCTTCCTGTTTCAAGGTGTAACCGATACCTGCGCGGAGATCCTGCTGCAGCGTGGCATCCTGAATATCATTGTTCTTATACCCTTCAATGAGAAGATACAATTGCAGTAGCTGGTCCATGAACCCCGATTGCCAGCCATCGGAATAGAAGGCAGTGTCGCTGAGATTGCGTATCCAGTTGGCAAGGCCAGGGGCTTGTGCATCCACCATTCTTTTGGCCATATGTTCAAACCAGGCGCCTCCTTTTTCGGGCATGCTGATGATGCCATTCCGGATGATATCGCTGATCCATAAGCGCAGATCTTCGATGCCATCGTTCACCTTTTGTTCCCGGGCCTGCAATCTTTTGGCCTGGGCGGCTTCATCGACGGGCTTGTCTTTTTTCTCTGTTTGCTTTTCCTGTTTCTCATCCCGCTTTGAAAGCCAGGATGCTAGCCATTCCGGCTCTTCAGTTACAGTGAAGGACTCCGGCTGACGGGAATAATGCAAAAACAATCCGAGACCATGTTTACAGGGAAATTTTCTGCTTGGGCAACTGCATTTGAAGGCAATATTGGCGAGGTCTACCTGAGTTTGGTATGGTTTGCTGCCGCTACCCTGGCATTCGCCCCAGAGCGCTCTGTTGTTCGCACCCTTGCTTACCCATTTGGAGGGGTTGGCAAGTTCCTTTCCAGATTTCACGGAACCTGCATCGGGCGCAAGGTTCAGGATCTGTTCTTCGGTCAGGTTAAGGCTCAACGTGTAACTTTAAGAAATGATCGATTATTGATTCCGGCTGAAAGCAAAATACAATTTTTTCAGCACGGAAATCTAGTGAGCACTTGCCCGGGAAATAAAATAAATGTTCAGGATAATGTACAAGCATAACAACAATGAAGCCATGATCCTGTCCAGCATATTGGCCTGATGGACCTTGCCGGTCTTGATCAATTTGAGGGACCCTGCTGTAGCTGTGATCACGCAGAGAATGAAGCAAAGGGTTACCCCATGCAAAGTATCTACCAATGTAAAGGAAGTTGACTCGGGTAAGGAAGAGTCGATTATGTATTTGTTACCGATCACGGCAAAGAGGGCGCCCACGCTAAGGCCAAATCGGGAGTCGATACCATCCGGGTGAATGAAGAAACACACAAATGCGATCAGGCTGGCAATATACATGCCCAGGAATAGTTTCCAGAAAAGGCCCATTGCATCCCGGTGGATGCTGAGCCTGGCTTTGAAGGTGCTGTATTCCGTATGCGGCTTTTGATAGCTATCATCACCAAATGCCGTTTCGTAGGCCTTTATACCGGAAGCAATCACACAGCTATCGATGAACCAACCGCTGAGCGTAAACCGCGGATCATAATGACTGCCCAATGTATCAGGAGCAAATACCATGGATTTGGAATCATATTGCGAGTTCTCGATACTGATGCGGAGCTTCTGATTATCGAAAGGGAAATTAGCGATCCGCCAGGAGTCCTTCATCACACAGGATAATTTCATGAGCATATAGATCCTTCCATTGGAACTATCGATGGTCACAAATTCTTTGTTCACCGATTTTGCCGCAGGCACTTCGAGATTATTGTAAAAATCGAATTGCTTGTTCTTGTACTTGAGCCAAAGCCAGAAATTGACGGCAAATTCCTTGTCCTTAAAATCGATATTGTGTATGCTGGTGATATAGATACCCGTCAGAACGGTGTCTCGTGGTGCTTCCTGTGCCGGGGAACTGGTTGAAGCAAATAGTAAACAACCAAGCAGGAAAGGATAAAGCCGCAGCTTTTGCATGATGGTGGTTTTTCTATTTTCAAGATACTACATAGATAAATAAAATACAATAGTTATTGAATTACGGCTGCAACCGGCAGGTTTGACTATTCATACCCATTCCGTTTATCCCAGATCCATGCAATTGGTCCCCGACCATGCATTTTGTCCCGGAATGCAGGCAGGACGGCCCCTTCATTTGGAAACCCCTCCATCCCCGAGATAGTTTTGTAAAAAAAGAAACGATGCGTTCCCAAGCTATCTGCCTTTGTTTTTTCCTTTCGCTCAGTTGCTGCCTGGCCGCCCAGACCACCATCACCGGCACCATCCGTAGTAAGAATAAGATGCCGCTCGATGGCGCCAGTATTTCCCTCGAAGGCACTTACTATGGTTCCACTTCTTCAAAAGGAGGCGAATATACTTTCAGCTCCCCGGACACCGGCAGCTTCAACCTGGTGGTAAGCCTGATAGGATATAAAAAGATGAGTCAGCCGGTTCACCTGGCAGGCGGTCAACTGACCATCCACCTTATCCTGAAAGAGGAAGTGAACGAGATGCAGGCAGTGACCGTTTCCGCCGGCAGCTTCGAAGCTAGCGATCAAAGAAGGAATACCGTTCTGAAACCGCTGGATATTGTTACCACCG
Source organism: Chitinophagaceae bacterium (assembly GCA_017744805.1). Lineage (GTDB taxonomy): Bacteria > Bacteroidota > Bacteroidia > Chitinophagales > Chitinophagaceae > Pseudobacter. The sequence goes on from JAGIAP010000280.1 coordinate 4,118, forward strand.
CCGGTCAGCAGGCCGATATCGTGGCGGTGCTCAAAACCTTACCCGGAGCACAGCAGGTAGGCGAATCCGAAGGGCTCTTCGTCAGAGGCGGCACCGGCGCAGAAACCAAAGTATTCATCGACGGCATGATGGTCAGCAACCCTTTTTACAGCAGTGTACCGGACATTGCACAAAGGGGCAGGTTCTCGCCCTTGCTTTTCAAAGGCACGCATTTCAGCAGTGGCGGCTATTCCGCGCAATATGGTCAGGCCATGAGCTCTGCCCTTACCCTGGAAACACATGATCTACCTACCCGGACAGAGACCAATATGATCATCTCCTCTGCCCAACTCACCCTTACCCGCCAGCAACTGTTCAAAGAACAAAAGGCCAGCGCTGGTTTTTCCATCAATTACAATAACCTGGAGCCCTACTATGCCCTCGTTCCACAAAAACCCTATTACACCAAAGCTCCCGAGATCATCAATGGTGAATTGTTTGGAAGATGGAAAACAAGAAAAGGTATTTTCAAATATTATGGATACGCCACCACCAATACCCTGTCATTCCATCGCCCTTCTCTGGAAAACGAAAAAGCGTTCGATCATTTCAGCCTCCAAGGGAACAATGTTTTCACCATCCTCACCTATTCCGGAAAGTTGAACGATCAATGGAAACTCAATACAGGAGTTGGATTCAGCTACAATAAAGACAGGATAGACTTCCTCACGGCTAGTCCGGCAGATACCATTTCATCCTTCCATCCCCGTCTTACCAATTACAGTTCACAGGCAAGGGCGGTAATTACCAGGCTTTTTGGAGCGTTGAGCAAATGGCATACGGGTGTAGAATTCCAGCGCGTGATGGATAAGATCGAAGCGAAGGACAGCATCCTGCCCGTTAGCAGACCAGACAATTTCATCAGCCTCTTCACCGAAGGCGATATCTACCTCACTCCCTGGCTCCTGGCCAAACCCGGTATCCGGTATGAATATAGCAGCCTGTTGAGCAAAGGAAATTTCGGCCCCCGCTTATCATTTGCCTGGAAACTGCAAAAAGCAGGTCAGATCAGCATTGCCTATGGAACTTTCTTCCAGAGACCTGAAACGGTTTACCTTCTTCGCAAGCCCAACCTGGACTATACCAGGGCCATCCATTATATCCTCAATTATGAAAGGATCGCCAATGGCAGGACCATCCGCGCAGAATTCTTTTACAAGAAATATGAAGATCTGATCACTTATCCCAGTAACAAGCCATCGGAGCTCGGCAATAACGGATCAGGGTATGCGAAAGGATTCGAAATATTCTGGCGCGACAAGAAGCTGTTCGATGGATTCGATTACTGGATCTCTTATTCTTTTCTCGATACAAAAAGGAAATTCCAGGATTATCCTATCGAGACCATCCCGACTTTCGCGGCTAAGCACACGCTGAACGTGGTGATCAAACAATTTGTAACACCCATTGCTACTAATTTTTCCCTGACCTATACCTATGCATCCGGACGGCCTTACTACAATCCCAATTTACCTGTGAGCGCATTCCTTTCCGACCGCACGATCGATTATCACAATATCGGCTTCCAGGTGAATTACCTCACCAAATTGGGGAAAGCCAATACTGTATTCATTTTCAATATCAACAACCTGATCGGCAATCAGCAGGTGTACGGTTATCATTTTGCGTCAAACCCCGATCTGCAGGGCATTTTCAAAGGAGAAGCCATCACACCGATGGCAAAACGTTCCATCTTCTTCGGCGCTTATCTCACTATCGGTAACGATCGCAGAAAAGAGATCATCGACAATTAAATAATTTTCAAAATCAATTCACATGAAACAATTCATTCTTTCAATTATCTTCTCTTCCATTTTTGTTACAGGGTTCTCCCAGCAAGAGGCTGCCTATACCAGGACCATGGAAACGAATATCAAAACACTGGACACTGCTTCAACAACGGAGACGTACGTTCAACTGGGTAATAATTTCGACAGGATCGCCAATGCCGCGAAGGACCAATGGCTACCTTATTATTATGCAGGTTTCTGTTATGCCGTAATGGCCTTCAAGACAAAAGACAAAACCCAGGTAGACGCTATTGCCGACAAAGCGGACAGCTACCTGGACAAGGCCGATGCGCTGAAGCCCGGCAATTCAGAGATCAGCACCCTTCGTGCCATGATCACCAACACAAGGATATTAGTGGATCCCCGTAGCCGCTGGCAGGAGCTCAATACTGTATCGGAAGGATGGATCATCAAAGCACAACAACAGGACCCTGCCAATCCAAGGCCATGGTATATCCAGGCCAGGACCAAACTCTACACACCTGCCATGCTGGGCGGCGGCCCCGAAGCAGCCTTACCAGTTCTGGAAGAAGCACTGACAAGGTTCGGAAAATTTCAACCGGACAATAGCCTCGCGCCTAACTGGGGACACGAAGAGGCACAAAAACTACTCACTCAATTGAAAAAATAATAATCTTTGTTGTCAACCGGTAATGCTCATCCTCCATTACCGGCTGACAGCATATGACAAATTGGAGATCATCGATCATGCTCTTCCTCAGGCAACCATTCCCGAACGATATTTCATTATCGTATTCCATCCGCTTGTCTACCAGTTTCGCTGTTTTCATTTCTTTATTCCTGATCATTTTCCGTCCCTTCGATATGGATTCTTTGCCCCGGCAAACGATCATCATCAGTTCTCTGATATTGGGACTGGTCACCTTCAGTTGCATATTCCTTTGCGATTTCCTGCTGCCCCGCATATTCCCGGATTTTTTCAAAGAAGATAAATGGACAACCGGGAAACAGATACTGGACGTACTTTTCGTATTGCTGGTGATCGGATCCGTAAATTTCCTGCTCTTTCCGAAATTGTTCGGAGGGGCATTGAACTGGGATAACTTCCTTCATGTGCAAGGCCTCACCATTGTGGTAGGCATCCTTCCGATCAGCATCTTTACCCTTCTCAAACAGAATGTATGGCTGCGGCAGTTCAAAAAGGAAGCAGCCCTGTTGCAGGATAAATTACAGGAAAAGAAACAAACCGAACTACCCACGTCCCCAGCTTCACAACACCCAACCATCAGTTTTACAGGAGAGAACAATAATGAGAAATTCATGGTAGAGGATCATCAACTGATCTATATCGAATCCGCGAGCAATTATGTAAAACTATTTTTCGAGAAAAATGGAAGAGTGAACTACACCATCATCAGGAGTACGATGAAGAAAGTAGAAGAGATATTGCAGGGTCATGCAATGTTCTTCAGGTGTCACCGTACCTATATCGTTAACCTGGACAAAGTGGAAGCAGTAGAAGGCAATGCACAGGGTTATAAACTAAAAATAACCGGCAGCGAGGAACGACTGCCGGTATCGAGAAATCTGAACAAGGAATTTTCTGACAGGTTGCTGGCCGTAAGGCCTGAAGCCCTTGCCTGATCAATATTCCGGGGCATTGATGAATTCCGGCAATACGATCTCCACCAGCCATACATGATTGGCTGACAAATAGAATTCAAAACCAGCTTTCACCATGGCGGCGGCATCCACTTCCAGCACGATGGGCTTTCCATGCCTGCCACCAACCGAGAAGGCAGTGTCTTTAAATGCGGTAAGATGCACATGTTGACGATCGCCTTTCACCAATCCCTCTTTCATGATCGATGAAAGAAACCGGGTAGCCGTTCCGTGATAAAGGATATCCGGAGGAGGGGTCGGCGTCAACTCCAGGTTGATCGGTATACTATGCCCCTGACTGGCACGGATCAGGGT
>JAGIAP010000281.1 GCA_017744805.1 Chitinophagaceae bacterium
TCCCGGTGTTCACGATCTCGAAATTATGTGTTGCCGGCCTTCCCTGTGGGATCTTACCGAAATCGAATCCCGTCTCTTTCACCTGCAAAACTTCTGCCGTTTGCGCCGAAGCGGATACGGCCAGGAATAAGACGATGGCAATTGCCAGGAACCTTTTGATCATGACCTGATTTTTTTTAATGTTAACCTATTCAAAATTACATTTTTAACGCGCTACATGCCAATAAATTTCAGGGCTAATCACAATTTTTTAACAACTGCAAATTATGGCCCGATTCGAACATATTATTTGGACTTAATACCTACTTTTGACGCATGGAAAACGCCATACACAACCCATTGTTTGCCAACGAAAAATTATCGTTCGACAAGTTCCGGGAGGAAGTGTTGAACGACTACCGTATGGCCTGTGAAAGCAGGGAAGCCAGCCTGCTTGGCCGTAAGGAAGTACTGACCGGGAAAGCCAAATTCGGCATTTTCGGCGACGGAAAAGAAGTTGCCCAGATTGCAGCAGCTAAATTTTTCCGCCGCGGAGACTGGTTATCTGGTTATTATCGCGATCAAACCCTCGCATTTGCCACTAAACAGGCCTCTGTAGAGGAGTTTTTTGCGCAGCTCTACGCAGACCCGGACACGGCCCATGACCCCCATAGCGGTGGCCGCCAGATGAATTCACACTTCGCCACCCAAACCGTGGACGAGAATGGAGAATTCCTCGATCTCGTGAACAGGAAGAATATCGCCGCCGGCCTGGCGCCCACTGCCGGTCAAATGCCACGCGCCCTCGGCATGGCCCTGGCCTCCAAACTGTTCCGTAATTCCGGCGTGCTGCAGGATTTTCACCATCTTTCCAACGAGGGTAACGAAATTTGCTTCGCTACTATCGGTGACGCTTCCACGTCAGAAGGACATTTCTGGGAAACCATCAATGCCGCCGGCGTATTGCAGGTGCCCCTCGCCGTTTTTGTTTGGGACGATGGATACGGTATCTCCGTTCCCAAAGAATTCCAAACCACCAAAGGGTCCATCTCCGATGCCCTCAAAGGCTTCCAGAAAAAAGATGGCACCAACGGTTTCGATATCTATAAAGTGCGCGCCTGGGATTATGCAGGCATGTGCGAGGTTTTTGAAACTGCTATCCAGAAGATCCGCGACACACATATCCCCGCACTCTTCCATGTGGAAGAAGTGACCCAGCCGCAAGGCCACTCCACCTCAGGTAGTCATGAACGTTACAAAAGCCCCGAGCAGCTCGAATGGGAACGTGAATGGGACGGGAACAAGAAATTCCGAGAGTGGATACTCGATAATGAGCTCTGCTCCGAAGATGAGTTGCACAATGTAGAGATCAAAGCGAAAGAACATGTGCGCGACAGTAAGAACCGCGCCTGGGAAAAATATATCACTCCCATCAAAGAAAAGGTAGCTGAAGTGCTGGGAATGATCGATGAACTGATCAATGCCGGTCTCGATGCTCATGGTGATCTCGCCAAAGACCGTCAGGAACTGGCTTCCAACAGGGAGCCCATGCGCCGTGATATTCTCGCACTGATGCACCGCGCCATCATGCATGCCGGTAATTCGCCCGCTGCAGACAATCTCAAAGCCACTTACAAAGAACTGAAGGCCGAGGGCTACGCCATGTACGATTCCAAATTGTACGACGAAAGCCCCAGGAGCGTTCTCAATATTCAAACCGCCGGTCTCCATTACGCCTACGATGCGCCCATGGTGAACGGTTACGAGATCCTCAACCGCTACTTCGACGCACTGTTCAACAGCAATCCAAAAGTAGTGGCATTCGGAGAGGATGTGGGTAAGATCGGTGACGTGAACCAGGGATTTGCCGGTCTCCAGGCAAAACATGGTCTCGATCGTATATTCGATACCGGTATACGCGAGCTCACCATCATGGGACAGGGCATCGGCCTCGCCATGCGCGGTCTCCGTCCCATCGCCGAAATTCAATACCTCGATTATCTTTTATACGGCTTGCAGCCCCTCAGCGATGATGCTGCCACCATCCACTGGCGCACCAAGGGCCGTCAAAGCTGTCCCATCATCGTGCGCACGCGTGGGCACAGGCTGGAAGGCATCTGGCATAGCGGCTCACCCCTGGGCATGATGATCAATTCTCTCCGCGGCATGCATATCTGCGTTCCCCGCAATATGGTGCAGGCAGCAGGTATGTACAATACCCTGCTGCAGGGCAATGATCCTGCCATCGTGGTGGAATGCCTCAATGGTTACCGCCTCAAGGAGAAATTACCCAGCGATCTGCTGAACTATACTGTGGCACTCGGCGTTCCCGAGATCATCCGTGAAGGTTCCGATATCACCATCGTTTCTTATGGATCCATGCTCCGCGTGATCCAGGAAGCAGCAGACCTGATGGAAAAACAAGGCATCAGTTGCGAGATCGTAGACGTGCAGACACTCCTGCCTTTCGATACGCACCAGGTGATCTTGCAAAGCCTGAAGAAAACCAATCGCATCGTGTTCATCGACGAAGACGTGCCCGGCGGCGCCTGCGGTTATATGTTCAATGAAGTGATGGAAAAGCAAGGCGGTTACCGCTGGCTGGATGTGGCTCCCCGCACCATCACCGGTAAGGCACATAGACCAAGCTACGGAAGCGACGGCGATTATTTCAGCAAGCCCAACACCGAAGAGATCGTGGATGTGGTAACTGAAATGGTAAATGAATAAAATATACCTCGACATTATCGAGACCGGCGGTACCATCGCCTTTGGATTGTCAGGCGCATTCATGGCCATGGAAAAAAGGTTAGATCCTTTTGGAGTGATCATCATTACGTTTGTGACAGCCATCGGAGGTGGTACCGTTCGTGATATATTGATCGGCAATACGCCGGTTACCTGGTTGAGGAACGATACCACTGCCCTTGAGATCCTCGGCACCGCCATCGCGGCACTGCTCTTTGGTAAATATCTAAGGCAACTCAGCAAAACAATGTTCTTCTTCGACTCCCTTGGCCTCGGTCTTTTTACCGTGGTAGGGATCGAAAGAGGACAGGCGGCAGGCCTCAGTCCACTCATCTGTATCGCCTTAGGCACAACCACAGGCTGTTTCGGAGGCGTGCTTCGCGATGTATTACTCAACAATATCCCCCTCATTTTCAGGAAGGAGATCTATGCCTCAGCCTGTATTGCAGGTGGCCTGCTTTACTTCGGGCTCCGGCAGACGAATATCCTGCTGGAATATAGCACCACTATTACTATTGTGTTCATTGTACTGATCCGCGTGATTGCTGTGAGATATAAGATATCTTTGCCGGCGAGTTACAACAAATAGTTCCACATGTTAACAGCTAAGGAGAGAAGATTCATCAAGTACTGGGAAGAACAAAGGACCGGAGGGCAAGCGCCATACTTCACGCTTTACATTATTGCCGGTACGTTCATTTCCGTCATCATCGTTTTCTTCCTGTTCTCGATCTTCGGGATCAAACTCAGGGGCAATATCTGGATGGTGCCTGTGATCAGCGTAGTGGCCATTACTGCTATCACCATTGCGAGCTGGAAACGGAATGAAAAGAGGTTTAAGGAGATCATTAAGCGGGAGATGGAGGATGGTGAGAATCGTACCAATGGGGAAGAGAGTTAGCTCAGGCTAACTCAATCTTTAGTATTCTGGTTATTTGCCTCTTTGTCATTTTCCAGATAAGCTCCAACACTTTCAAGAATAAACAAATGGCCGGTGGTCCTATCCTCCCAGCAAACAGCCCCATAAGATGATTTCCAGATAACTGTTGAATCATTCCTGGGTTTGAACCAGGCTGGAGCATCGGATGGAATATCATAATGGGCTGTTATGCTGCACTCATTTAGTTTTATGAATTCATCCCGCCATTGTTTTTGGGGCTTCAACTCCAGGAAAGTGGCATATGAATTAACCTTTTGAACGCTTTTCCAATAAAAGCCGTTGATCACTTCTACATCTTTGGTAGGTTTTACCCCAGCCCAGTTTGTATATACTTTTACAGGATCTGTGATCTGCTCTGGTTTACAACCAGTGAATAAAAAAAGCAAGAGAACAAGGATATAGATTTTGTTATTGATCATCACATTGAATTTATTTATTCCAAAAACCCTTCCACCCCGGATACGTCACAATCTTATACGCCAGCAACACTACACCCACGATCTTCAGGATCACACCAGCTATCAACCAATATTCACCACTAGACCAGTGAGCGATCTTCACCCATGCGCCAATAAAATCAAGGCAGAATCCGATGGCAAGTAAGAACAGGGCATGTTTGGCTTTCATAACAAGGTGAGTTAGGGAGAAAGTAATTAGAATTCAACAGTTATATGTGGGATATTCGGGAGGAAAGCCGGATCTGTCCGCGGAAACAGTGCTGTTATAGCATCATTACAGCGTGCCCGGCCGCGGAAGAGCCGCGGAAATAATACTGCACTAGTACTGCAACAGTGCCAGCTAAGCGTATGAAATTCTATTGGAAAGGGCATCTTGAACGAAAAAAATGGGCTGACCATTCAGCCAGCCCAATATCCTGATCGCTTATGCGAGGTTATGGAAAACCTTTTGAACGTCTTCGTCCTGCTCCAGCCTGTCTACCAGTTTCAGTACTTCCTGTGCCTGTTCTTCACCTAACTCTACGGTAGTGCCGGGGATCCATTCCAGCTCAGCGCTGATGGGGGTGATGCTTTTTTCTTCGAGGGCTTTCTGCATATTACCGAAATCAGTGAAGCCTACACGAAGAACGAGTACTGTTTCGCCGTTCTCACCGGTTCCTTCACCCATTTCTTCCAGGCCGAAATCGATGAGCTCCAGTTCCAGGTCTTCCTGGCTAAGCCCTTCGGGGTTCAGTTTGAAAACGCCCATCTTTTTGAACTGAAAGGCTACACTGCCGCTGTTACCGAGAGCACCATTGCCTTTATTGAAATGAGATTTTACATTGGCTACGGTACGCACGTGGTTGTCGGTGGCTGTCTCTACCAGGATGGCTACACCATGAGGGCCATATCCTTCATACAGGATCTCCTCATAGTTGTCCATTTCCTTGCCGGATGCGCGTTTGATAGCGGCTTCCACGCGGTCCTTCGGCATGTTCACACTCTTGGCGTTGGCCATACAGCGGCGAAGGGCCGGGTTGGTACTGGGATCGGGGCCACCGGCTTTTACGGCGATCACGATCTCTTTTCCGATACGGCTGAATTGTTTAGCCATTTTGTCCCAGCGGGCAAACATGGTAGACTTCCGAACTTCAAATATCCTACCCATATTGGTATTGATTACTTATTTCTTGATTAAACAGGTTGAACGAGGCCTGGCCTCAGGGCTGCAAATTTAAAATATATGCCCCTTATAAAAAAACGCCCCGGAGGGAATCCGGAGCGTTTTTCTGTATTATCGAAAGTATTAAAGCTTGTTGAGCTTACTTCTGCTCTTGCTGTAGCCGAAGTAGATCACCAGGCCGATCAGCATCCATACCAGCGCAGTGAGCTGGGTTACATGGTCCAGCGAAATGATCATGGCAGTACAAACCAGGATACCCATGGTAGATACGAACGGTACCAGGGGGGTCCTGAACGGACGGGGAACATCCGGATCTGATTTCCTCATGATCCATACGCCAGCGCTTACCAGCACAAAGGCAAAGAGGGTACCGATACTGGTGAGGTCACCAGCCAGGTGGCCCGGTACAAATCCGGCAAATGCTCCCACAAACAGGAAGAGGATCAGGTTGGATTTGTAAGGCGTTCTGAATTTGGGGTGCAGGTCTGCAAACACTTTAGGCAGCAGGCCGTCGTTACTCATGGAGTAGAACACGCGGCTCTGACCCAGCAGCATCACCAGGATCACAGAGCTGAAACCGGCCAGGATAGCCACTGTTACAGCCGTTGCGAGCCAATGATAATTGTGCATATATGTTTCGATAGCGTAAGCAACAGAGGCTTCGCGGCCAGACTTCTGGAAGTCGGTGAACGGAGCCACCCCTGTGAGAACGTACGAGAACAAGATGTAGAGGATGGTACAAACCACCAGTGAGCCGAGGATGCCGATAGGCATATCCCTCTTCGGGTTCTTGGCTTCCTGTGCGGCTGTGGATACCGCATCAAAGCCGATGAAGGCGAAGAATACGATAGCAGCACCGCGGAGCACACCCAGCCAACCGTGGTTGTATTTGGGAGCATAGGAATATTCAGATCCGTCTGGCAGGATAGCCGGTGGCTGGTCTGCAGGGATGAAGAATGGTGTATGGTTCTCAGGCTTGATGAACTGCCAGCCGATAGCGATGAAGATCAGCACGATGGCTACCTTCACAAATACGATGATGGCATTTACCCAGGCAGATTCTTCAGTACCCTTGATCAGGAGAAGAGAGAGAAGGAGGAGGATGAGAAGGGCAGGAGCGTTAACGATACCATAGTGAGTTACGCCGGCAGCATCGATAGCTTTTTCCAGCGGCGAATGGCACCATTCGTAGGGGATTGCACCTCCCAGCAAATTATTTAAGTATTCACTCCAGGCAATAGATACAGTGGCGGCGCCCAATGCGTACTCGAGTACCAGGGCCCATCCGATGATCCAGGCTACCAGTTCGCCCATGGTTGCATACGCATACGTATATGCACTACCGGCGATGGGGATCATAGATGCAAATTCAGCATAACACAAACCGGCGAAAGCGCAACCAACAGCTGCGATGATGAATGATACGGTCACCGCAGGCCCTGCGTGACCGCCGGCAGCAGCAGCAGTCCTTACAAACAGGCCGGCACCAATAATGGCACCAATGCCGAGTGCAACCAGGTTACCGGCTCCGAGGGTCCTTTTCAACCCTTTCTCCGATTCGGCAGCCTGTGCCAGCAGAGCAGTCAATGATTTTTTACGGAACAAACTCATAACAGTCGGTTATCTATTTTTGTAATGAAGAATGGGGTTTTGTTAAAAAGTACAAGGCGGAAAGATAAGGATTTATTAATCTCCACAAATTAAAAGATTGATCAATCCCGGTGCCCTGTACATGAGTGAGAATAAGGGTTTGCAAAAAATGCTTTTTATTGTTTAAGTATTATATTGCAGGCCATTATTCACCAGACACGCTTCAATGAAAAAGAACAGGCTGACGATCTATATTCTGCTTGCCATGGCCTTCGGCATCATTGCCGGGTACGCTGTCCACGAACTCGCATCACCGGAATTCATAACACCTTTTGCAAAGAATATCAACCTGCTCGGAAAGGTTTTCATTCGTCTGGTACAGATGATCATTGCACCGCTCGTATTTTCCACATTGGTAGTGGGCATCGCCAAACTCGGCGATCTCAAAGCCGTGGGAAGGGTAGGTGGCAAGGCCATCCTCTGGTTCATCTCGGCATCGCTCATGAGCCTGCTGCTGGGGCTGGTGCTGGTCAATATCTTCCAACCCGGTCATTATATCGATCTTTCCCATGCCGATACCGAAGGCGTGAAAGACCTGATGAAGAATACCTCCCAGTTCTCATTAGAAAAATTTGTTGAGCATATCATCCCGCGCAGCGTTATCGAAGCGATGGCTACCAATGAGATACTGCAACTGGTAGTGTTCAGCATCTTCTTCGGTGTGGCATTGACTACCCTGGGTGATTATGCGAAACCACTGATCAAGGCATTGGACATCGTTTCTCATGTGATCCTTAAGATGGTAGGATATGTGATGAACTTTGCCCCACTCGGGGTGTTTGGAGCACTCACTGCCGTGGTAGCCACCAAGGGGCTTGAGATCTTCCAGTTCTATATCGTTTATTTCGCCTTCTTCCTCCTGGGTATCTTCATTCTCTGGTTATTGTTGCTGGGGGCAGGTACATTGATCCTCGGGCCTGCCC
>JAGIAP010000282.1 GCA_017744805.1 Chitinophagaceae bacterium
CGGAGGCGAAGGCGCGGAGCTGGTCCACCATGGTATTGAGCGTTTCTTTCAGTTGAAGGATCTCACCGCGAACGTCCACAGTGATCTTCTTACTCATATCCCCGTTGGCTACGGCGATGGCCACTTCCGCGATATTCCGTACCTGGGCGGTGAGGTTGCCGGCCATCTGGTTCACAGAATCGGTAAGATCTTTCCAGGTACCAGCCACACCGGGCACATTCGCTTGTCCACCAAGCTTTCCTTCAGTTCCCACTTCCCGCGCCACGCGCGTTACTTCGGAAGCGAAACCGCGCAACTGGTCCACCATGGTATTGATCGTGTTCTTAAGCTCCAGGATCTCTCCCTTCACATCCACCCCGATCTTTCGGCTAAGGTCACCGTTAGCCACAGCCGTAGTTACTTCCGCAATATTACGCACCTGGGAGGTGAGGTTACCGGCCATTTTGTTCACGTTATCGGTAAGGTCTTTCCAGATTCCGGCCACACCAGGCACATCGGCCTGTCCACCCAGCTTTCCTTCGGAGCCTACTTCCCGCGCCACGCGCGTTACTTCCGAACCGAAGGCATTGAGCTGGTCCACCATGGTATTGATGGTATTCTTCAATTCCAGGATCTCACCACGCACATCCACGGTGATCTTGCGGCTGAGATTCCCTTTTGCCACCGCGGTGGTCACTTCCGCAATATTCCTCACCTGGGAGGTGAGGTTGCTGGCCATTTTATTCACTGAGTTGGTCAGGTCTTTCCAGGTTCCGGCCACGCCTTTCACCTGTGCTTGTCCACCAAGCTTCCCTTCCGTTCCCACTTCCAGGGCCACGCGGGTCACTTCCATGGAGAAGAGATTGAGCTGCTCCACCATATCGTTCACCTCCCTGGCGATCCTGGCGAACTCTCCCTTCAATGCATAACCGCCGATCTCCAGTGGCATCCGTTGCATCAGGTCTCCCTTTGCCACGGAGCTGATCACATGCGCGATCTCGATGGTAGGCATCACCAGGTCGGAGATGAGAACGTTGAGACTTTCCATGCCGGCGCGCCAGGAGCCCCGGGCATTGGGCAGCTCGATGCGCTGGGTAAGCTTACCCTGCTTACCAATGGTGCTACCCGCACGGGTGATCTCGTACATCATCTTCTCATTGAGGGTGATGATCTCATTCAGCGTATCACAGATCTTCTTGTCGCGGCCGGAAACGGTATTGCCCATACGCACACTGAAATTACCATTGCGCACTTCCATGAGCACTTTCAACAAAGCATCATGATCCAGACTATCATGAGAGATTTTAGTACCGTTGGAGGGACTGATCTTTTTCCCGGAAGGTTTTTTCGGTGATCGCAGGACAGGGTTTTCCATAACAGCCGCTTTGCGAACTGTGTTTTTTTTCGGCCGGGCCATATTGTAAGGTTTGTTAGCAATCAATTTTCTGCACAGTAATGGCGGTGAAAACCATGCCAGATTTGACTTTTAGCTGAAGTGAAGGCCTGTTCTGCATAGGCTTGATAAAGCCACACATTTGATATTTATCAGTGCGCATCATTTTCCACTTTCCGGGGAATTATTTCCCCGATCCATAAAAAGCTGGCACCTGATTTTCAGTGATATTTTAAACATATAAGCTATGAAAACGAATACGGGTAGACAACAACCACATCCCAAACAAGCTAATCCTTCTGTACAACGACCAGAGAACAAAGACAACCTGGACAGTCGTAAAAATGAAGAGCAGGATTTCAAGGGAGATGATATCACGCATAACCAGAAACCTCACAGTAACAAACAGCCGCATAAAAAGAAATAATAACATCGAAACTGCTGGGAACCTGCAAACTATTTCAGGATTTTAGGGTATTTTAGTTATACAGACCCATAACCAAAATTCCCAGGATCCCATGAAAAGGTATGCCGCATTCATCCGGGCAGGCTTCCTGCTTGCCGCCATTATTGGTAGTATCAGTGTTGTAACAGCCCAGGAGCTCAAACCCGGATTTGATCCGGATGAGTACCTGGAAATGCTGCGCATCACCGCCCGGCAGGTGGATTCAGCCGATGCCGTGAACTTCCCTGCCCCCGATCATTTTAAGATGGAATATCGCTCGGAAGCAGGCCCACTGGACAACCGGTGGGAGCTCTGGGCCAATGCTTCAAGATCTGTGGTAGTGATCAGCATCCGCGGCACTACCCGTAAGCCCATCAGTTGGATGGCCAATTTTTACTCGGCCATGATCCCCGCTATTGGTTCCCTTCAATTGAACGACAGCACCATTTTCAATTATAAACTGGCAGCCGACCCCAAGGCCACCGTGCATGTTGGCTGGACCATCGGGCTGGCTACTATGGCCCCGCAAATGCTGGCAAAGCTCCGGGAGTATAACAGTCAGTATCATACGCAGCAGGTGATCGTTACCGGCCATAGCCAGGGTGGCGCCATCGCCTTCCTGACCAGGTCATTCCTGTACTATGAGCAGGAAGCAGGGCGACTACCGAGGGACCTTATTGTCAAAAGCTATAATAGCGCTGCGCCCAAACCTGGCAATCTCTACTATGGATACGATTACGATCATATCACCAGGAATGGATGGGCATTCACGGTAGTGAATGCACTGGACTGGGTGCCGGAAACACCTTTTTCTTTACAAACACTGCGCGACTTCAATAATCTCAATCCTTTCACCGATGTACATAAGCAATTGAAGAAGCAGAGCTTTATCGTGCGGCTCTACCTGAAACGGGTATACGGGCGCATGAACCGAAAGAGCAACAAGGCCCAGCGCGTTTTTACCAAATACCTCGGCAATACCATCGGCAAACAAATAAAGAAAGCACTCCCTCAATACATAGCACCGGCATACAACGCCAATATGAATTACTCCAGGGCGGGAGTACCCATCGTATTACAGCCCGATGCGGAGTATCTGAACAAGTATCCGGACAGTGGCAACAAGGTGTTTATCCATCACGGACTATGGCCCTATTATCTTCTTACTCAGAAGATTTATGGAAAAAACCCGTAGATTGTAGCATAAACTCCACGGTTTTACATTACCCCTCTGCCTCCGGCTGCTAGAATGCTGTTTGTATCATTATGGACGGTTCTGTGTTTGAATCTTTAAAGTATACAATACGAGTAATTTGTGAATTCACCCAAACCTGTATTTTACTGGACGAAGAAGATCGGAAGGATCGTACTGAAAACGATCCTGATCCTGTTGGGTGTGTTACTCATTCTCATCGTGCTCATCCAGGTAGAGCCTGTTCAGAACTGGGCCAAAGGCAAGGCCACTCACTGGCTTTCCAAAAAACTCAATACAAAAGTGGAGATCGACCGGCTCTTTATCCGGTTCCCCTCTTCCGTGCTGCTGGAAAAAGTATATATGGAAGACCTGCAAAAAGACACACTGCTCTACGCAGGAGAGCTTCGCGTGAACCTCAATATGTGGAAGCTACTTAGCAGTGAGGTCAGCATCAACGATATCTATCTCAAACAGGTAACCGCCAACGTGCATCGTAACCTGCCCGATACTATCTTCAATTTCCAGTTCATCATCGATGCTTTCGCATCCAAAGAGCCGAAGCCGGCCAGTTCCGATACCTCTTCCCTCAAGATCGCACTCAACCATATCATGTTGGAAGATATCCGCGCCAGATTTACAGACGCCGTCAGTGGTAGCGATATGAACGTGTATTTCTCGCAACTGGAAACCAATATCAAAACCTTCGATCCTTCCCATAGCCAATACGCCATTCCCTTTGTTCAACTGAAAGGATTGGATGCAAAGATCTACCAGCGCAAACCATTGTTGAAACCGGAGCCGGAAGCCAAAGATATCGCCGACGCACAAACGCCACCTACATTCGATATAGATGTAAAAAGAGTAGCGCTGGAGAACTGCAACCTGGATTATGGTAATGATGTATCGGCACTGTACGCGTTGCTTCGCCTGGGCCATCTCAATGTGGATGCGGAAAAGATCGATCTCGCCAAACAACGTATCGAATTATCGAAACTGCAATTGCTGCAAACCACCGCCGCGATCCGCCTGGGAAAAACAGAACAGGCCAAAGTAATAACAAAGGAAACGAAACAAGAGGCTGAAGCTATCTCCAAAAGCAACTGGGTATTTGCCGTCCAGAACCTGGACCTCAACAATAACAATATCAAATTCGATAACGATCAAAGTCCGCGCACCAACCAGGGGATGGACTATATGCACCTGGACGTGAAGGATTTCATTTTCGGTGGACGGGATATTTACTACAATGCAGATTCCATTGCAGGCACCATCACCAAAGGTAGTTTCACCGAAAAGGATTTCAGGCTGAACAAACTGCAGACCAGCTTCGTCTACACGGGCAAACAGGCTGCGTTGAAAGACCTCCTCCTGGAAACGCCCGGCACGCGGCTGGAGCGCGATATTGCCATCCAATACGATTCCATCGGCGCACTGGCAAAGGATATCGGTAAAATGCAACTGAGCCTCAACGTTAGGGATAGCCGGGTACTGGTGAAAGATGTGCTCACCTTCGCGCCCATGCTCCGCAAATCGCCGGGATTCACCAACCCAAATGCTTACTGGTACCTCAGCGGCAAAATGAACGGGGCCATCAATAACCTCAACATTGCCGACCTGAAAATAAAAGGGCTCAGCAATACCAACCTGGACCTCAGCGGCACCCTCAAAGGACTGCCCGATATCAAAAGGATTCAGGCCAACCTGGCTATCCGCAATATCAGCAGCAGCGACAAGGACATCCTCAGCATCCTGCCACCAAAGACACTGCCCGACAATATCAATCTCCCCGCAAACATGCAACTGGCGGGCAGTTTCAAAGGCAGCTACGCCAATATGCTCACAGACCTCCGTCTGCAAACATCCCTTGGCAATGCCTCCGTGAAAGGCACTATCCAATAT
Source organism: Chitinophagaceae bacterium (assembly GCA_017744805.1). GTDB lineage: Bacteria > Bacteroidota > Bacteroidia > Chitinophagales > Chitinophagaceae > Pseudobacter. Next base: position 4,912 of record JAGIAP010000282.1, read on the forward strand.
CCGGAAGATGAGAACAAACTGAAATACGATGTGGCCATCACCACCAATTCACTGGACCTGCCGGAACTGCTGAAACAACCCGATCTCGGCAAAGTGACATTGCACCTGACCGCTGCAGGAGCAGGCAGGAACCCAAAGACGATGGTGGCCATGATCAAAGGCACCATCGACAGTGCGGGCTACAAAGGATATGTGTACAAGAATTTCAATATCGATGGCTCCATGGATAACCAGCAGTTCAAAGTGAATGCAGGGATACAGAATGAGCCCATCCATTTTTCGCTCGATGCCGATGGCAATCTTGCAGGCCAATGGCCCGCAGGAAAATTCAATTTGCAGATCGATAGCGTTAAGCTGAAAGAGTTGCACCTGGTGGACAGGAATATCATCTACCGTGGCAATATCAGTGGTGATTTCAGGTCTACCAACCCAGACAGCCTGGACGGTAATCTCTTCGTTACCCGTTCATTGCTGGTAGACAGTGCCACCCGCCTCTCCGTAGACACCATCAGCCTCGCCGCTGCCGTAACGAACACCGGCCAGGTGATAGCCCTCAACAGCTCACTCATCGATGCAAAAATGTACGGCAGGTTCAAGCTTACAGAAGCAGGTAAGATATTCCAGAAATCCATCGATCCTTATTTCAATATCGTCCCGGATTCTGTAAAAGTGGACACGAATTATGATTTCAGGATCGCGGCCACCATCGGCAATTTCAACCAGTGGAAGATACTGGTGCCTGATCTCAAGCAACTGGATACTGTAAAACTGGATGGTCATTTCTCCGGCAATGGCGGTGTGGAAGCCCGCTTCACGGCACCGGCTGTAGTGTATGGCGCCAATCATATCAATGGCGTGGTGATCACAGCCGGCACAAAGAACAATGCATTGCAGGTACGCAGCAAGCTGGATAAATTCAATATGGGTAGCACCCTCGCCATTTACAATACCAATATCGATGCGGATATCGCCAATAACAAGATCGATTTCGCCGTCAATACCCGCGACAAGACCGACGCTACCAATTACCATCTCGAAGGGCTGTTTGCCATGCTGCCCAATAAAAGCTTCCAGTTCTCCCTCAAACCAGACTCATTGGTGCTGAATAAAGACAAATGGAATATCAGTACCAATAACAAGATCATCATCGATACCAACAATATCATTGCGGAGAATTTCGATCTACACCAGAACGGACAACACCTTATCATCAATACGCTCAAAGACCAGCAGGGCCAACCACTGGATGTGGACTTTTCCAAATTCCGTATCGGCACCCTGCTCAGTTTCATCAAGCCGGATACCGCCATCGCTGACGGAGAGATCAACGGACATGTAACGCTTCACAACCTCATGAAGGATATGACCTTTGTGGGTGACCTCACCGTCAATAATGCCAGCGTCAACAAGGATACGCTCGGCGATATCAAACTGCTGGTCAGCAACCCGCAGCAAAACAATTATGAAGCAGCTATCACGCTCACCGGGCAGGGCAATGATGTGGCCATCAAAGGCAATTACCTCGTCAACCCCGGAGCTGACGGCACTTTCAAGGCCAGGATCGATCTGCGCACTCTGCAGATGAAGTCCATCGATGGTCTTACCTTCGGCAACCTGCGCCAATCTTCCGGTACCGTTACCGGAGGTTTCGATGTTTCAGGAACAGCCAGCTCTCCCAATATAAGCGGAGAAATGCAATTCAATAAAGTGCGCACCATGCCCGCCATCATGAATAGCTTCGTGAATATCGATCAGCAGAAGATCAATGTGAACAATGATGGCATCACCTTCGATAATTTCACCATCACGGATTCGGTGAACAATAAAGCTATACTCGATGGGCAGGTGCTCTCCAAAGACTTCAAACAATACCTGTTCGATCTCAAATTCAACGCCGATAATTTCCAGGCGCTGAATACCACCCGGAAGAACAACGATCTCTATTACGGTAAATTGTATTTCGACAGCCGCCTCAATATTTCCGGTACCGATCTCCACCCCGTTGTGGATGGAACGCTCAAAGTGAACGATAAGACCGATATCACCGTGATCCTTCCGCAGGATGACCCTGCCGTGCAGGACAGGCAGGGCATCGTTCGCTTTGTGGACCGCGACAATATGCAGGAAGACTCCCTTTTCACTACCGGGTTCGACAGCCTCAATACCGCCGCCATCCGAAATTTCGATGTGAATGTGAATGTAACGGTAGACAAGAACGCCACCTTCAACCTGCTTATCGACGAGGCCAATGGCGACCTCCTGAAAGTAAAAGGCGAAGCGGCACTCAATACCAGCATCGATCCCAGCGGCAAGATCACCATGACGGGTACCTACGAGCTCAGTGAAGGCAGCTATGACCTCAATGTCAATTTCCTGAAACGGAAATTCAATATCCAGAAAGGAAGCCGCATCACCTGGGAAGGAGATCCCACCAGCGCCTCCGTCAACATCACCGCCGTGTATATCGCCAATACCGCCCCCATCGACCTGGTGGAAAAACAACTCAGTTCAGAAACCGATGCCAAACGCAATACATACCGCCAACGATTGCCATTTGAAGTGCACCTGATAATGACGGATAGGCTGCTCAAACCCACGCTCACCTTCGATATCAAACTGCCCGAAGACAAGAATTACAATGTGGACAAGGAGATCATCACCACGTCCAACGCCAGGCTGGAAGACCTGCGTCGTGACCCGTCCGAGATGAACAAGCAGGTATTTGCCCTGCTGCTGCTCAATCACTTCATTGGTGATAATCCATTCGCATCCGGCAACAGTGCATTGACTGCCGAAGGGTTTGCCCGCCAGAGTGTGAGTAAACTACTCTCCGAGCAACTGAACAACCTGGCCTCCAACCTAATCGACGGCGTGGATATCAATTTCGACCTCGCCAGCACCGAAGATTATACCACCGGCGAAAAAAGGAATCGTACGGACCTTAAC